>JAQCTH010000042.1 GCA_027686065.1 Clostridiaceae bacterium AF10-41 | reverse complement strand
ATATAAGTATAAAATATATATTATATTGTTTTTAAAATTCCAATCAATAATTAGATGTTTGATTGGAATTTTTATTTGAGGAGATATTTGTAATAGGAATATTTATTAGAACAGTATATAAAAACTTTAATAAAATTATTTTCCCTATTAAGAATTAAATTTTTCTATCGATAATTTAATTAAGTGAAAAGTATGGTTAATAAATGATGTAAGTGTAGGAGTTAGTATTATGAGATTAAATCAAAATATGGAATCTTTAAATGTATATAGAAATTATAAGAAGAATTTAACAGTTCAAGCAGCAACTTTAAATAGAATAAGTACAGGAAGTAAAATTAATTCAGCTAAGGACAATCCTAATAAACTAGGGGTTAGTGAAGGCCTTAGGATGCAAATAAGAAGCCTTCAAATGGCTGAAAAAAATATTCAAGATGGTGTTTCTATGATGCAAACAGTCGATGGGGCTTTATCAACAATCAGTGAATCTTTAATTAGAATAAAAGAATTAACAGTTCAAGCTGGTGGAGTGCAAAATGATAGTGATCTAGGAATAATTCAAGGGGAAATTGATCAGTTAAAAGAACATATTGATTATACAGTGAATAATTCAGAATTTAATGGAGTAAAATTATTGAATTCCGAAAAAGTTACTAACAATGACTACCCTAAGTATTTAAATCATATGGTAGGATCCAATACTGAAGAGGAAATAAATATACCTGTATTTAATGTAACTACAAATATGCTTATAGATTCGGAAGAGAATTCTTTAAGAAATATAGATATAACCAATGTAAATGAGCTAGATAGAAATCTAAGAGTTGTGGATTCAGCAATAGAAAGTATAAACTCAGTTAGAAGCAGATATGGAGCAATTCAAAATAGAATGGATACTTCAGAACAAAATTTAAGTTCAACATCTTTTAATTTAGAAACTGCAGAAAGTCGAATTAGAGATACTGATATAGCTTTTGAAATGGCTGAATATGCAAGAACTTCTATATTACATGAAAGTTCAATAGCATTAATGCATCAAACCAACAAATTTCCACAAGATGTATTAAGGATTCTTGAAAATTTAAAATAATTTATCGACAGAGGATTGTAAAAAATCCTCTGTTTTTTTTATTTTTTATAAACATATAAAATAAATTACAGTATGTTACCAAAAATAATGTATAAATATGTAATAAAATATATAAAATAGGCATTTTGATTGTTTGTATATAACTAATGTAAAATTTTGCGAAGGATTTTTTCGAAAATTATTATAGAAAAATAATTTATATTAAACTATAATACTAGTATGTAGAATTTTAATTAAATATACAGAGAAGCATAAAAAACAAAATTGCTTTATGGTATTATATAGAAATAAAATGAAAAAATTGTAGTTTTGGGAGAGGTATTATGAATATATATAATGATAGTGCAATGAGATTTATAAAGTATGGTTTAGATGCATCAGCATTAAGAGAAAAAGTTACAGCAAATAATATGGCAAATATTAATACTAAAGATTTTAAAAAGTCATATGTTTCTTTTGAGGAAAATTTGAATAAGGCAACTGGTGAACTTTCACTAAAAAGAACTAAGAGCCAACATTTAAGTGGAAGTTCAGATGATTCCTTAATTAGTGTTAAAGAAGATAATAGTACAAGCATGAGAAGTGATGGGAATAATGTTGATATGGATTTAGAAAAAGTAAACCAAGCGGCTAATACTCTAATGTATAATGCTTTAATTACTCAAGCGAATTCCAAACTAAGTATGACTAAAAGTGTTATATCAGGAGGAGGAAATTAAGAATGGGACTTTTTAATACTATGAGAATAAGTGCAAGTGGTCTTTCAGCAGAAAGATTAAGAATGGATACAATAACATCAAATATGACTAATGCAACAACTACTAGAGGTGAGGATGGAAAACCTTATGTAAGAAAGATTGCAGTATTTCAAGAAAATTTGGATGAAGCCAAGAAGCTTAATGGAGTTAAGGCTGTTGGAATAGTAAATGATGAATCTCCACTTAAGAGTGTATATGATCCTACACATCCAGATGCGAATGAAGATGGCTATGTTTTAATGCCTAATGTTAATTTACTTAATGAAATGGCAGATATGATAGCGGCATCAAGAGCGTATGAGGCTAATGTTGATACATTAAATGCTTCAAAAAGTATGTTTAGTAAAACACTAGAATTAGGAAGGTAGGATGATATATGATAATTAATAATTTTGTTCCAACTGAAAAAATATTTGAGAATAGCATAAATTCCAATAGTAGTAATAAAACAAACTCTATAGAAGGCAGCTTTCAAAATATATTAAAAGATAATTTAGATAAGCTAAATGAAAAACAAATTGAAGCAAATAATATGACGAGTGAGTTTATTTCAGGAGGAGAAGTTGATCTTCATGAAATGATTCTTGGCATGGAAGAAGCTAAAATGTCACTTCAATTAGCAATACAAGTAAGAAATAAAGTTGTTGAAGCTGTACAAGAATTAACAAGAATGCAATTGTAATAAGTAAGGAGTGCTATTAATGGATAAGCTAAAGGAAAGCTTTGGTAAGCTGAAAGAGAAATTTAAATCCTTTAGTAAAGGAATAAAGATAGCAATAATAGCTACATTAGTAACAGTAATTATAGCTATAGGATCTTTATTTTTTTATAATTCAGCTACTAAATATAAAGTTTTATTTTCTAACTTAGAAGCAAGTGATGCACAACTTGTAACAAGTAAATTGAAAGAGAAAAAAGTGGATATGAAAATTGAAGGGGAAACCATAATGGTTCCAAAGGCTTCAGTTGATGAATTAAGATTAGAACTTGCTCCAGAACTTTCAGGGGGAAGTACTGGATATGAGTTAATGGATAGTGGAAATTCCTTTGGAATGACCGATGAAGAATTCAAATTAAAGAAATTGAGAATGCAACAAGGAGAGCTTGAGAAAACTATAAAAAGCTTTTCACAAGTAGATACTGTAAGAGTACATATAACTCCATCAAAGGATTCTGTATTTGTAGAAGATAAGGAACCGGGAAAAGCTGCTGTATATATAAAGTTAGTTCCAGGTAATAAATTAAGTAGAGAACAAGTAGAATCAATAGTTGCACTTGTTTCAGGAAGTACTGAAAATGTGCCTAAAGAGAATATTGAAGTAATGGATAATGATATGAATCTTCTAACTAAGGATTTAAATAGCAAAGAAAATTCAGAAGTGAGTTCAGATTCCATAGAAAAACAATTTAGTCTAGAAAAAAAATATGAAGAGGATATACAAAAATCTATTGTTGAGCTTTTAGAGCCAGTTGTTGGAAAAAATAAGGTTAAAAGCTCTGTTAATGTCGAGCTGGATTTTGATTCAAAGCAAAAGACGGAAACCATAATAGACCCTAATAAAGTTATTATTAGTCAAGAAACTATTAAAGAGAATAATACAACAGGTTCAGGAGAAAATAGCGGAGCACCTGTAGATAATAATATGCAAAATACAATAGATGATGGAGCAAATGCTGGGACCTCATCAAGAGAACAAGTTAAAACTAATTATGAGGTTGGAAAAACAGAAACTAAAACTATTAGTGCTCCAGGAGAGGTGAAAAAACTTACAGCATCTGTGTTTATAGATGGAAATTTAGATGCAAATGTACAAGCAGCTATTGAAAAATCTGTATCAAATGCTATTGGTATAAGTACAGAAAGAGGAGATAATGTATCAGTAGTTGGAATGACTTTCGATCCTGTAACAAAAGAGGAAGCACAAAAAGAATTTGATGCAATAAATGAATTATTAGCAAAAGAAAAAAGAAATAAAATCATATTATACTCAGTTTTAGGAGTACTAGGACTTATTTTGTTTATTATAAGTTTAATTTTAATTAGAAGAAAATCTAAGAGCAAAAAAGACAGAAAAGAGAGTCTATTAGATGTCGTTATAGATGACAGAATTTCAAGAGAAAATACAGAAAAATTTGATCCAATTAACTTTGAAACTGTAAATCCAAAGGCTCATATTGAAAATGAAATAAAGAAATATGCTACAGATAAACCGGATCAAGTTGTGGATATAGTGAAATCTTGGCTAGCAGATAATGAGAGGTGATAAAATGGCAAGAGATTCATCAAAATTAAATGGAGTACAAAAAGCGGCTATATTGTTTATAACTTTAGGGCCGGAGGCATCATCAGCCATTTTAAAAAAACTTCCTGAACCAGAAATACAAAAAATAACATATGAAATAGCGAATATATCTTCAGTTACTTCAGATCAAAGACAAACTATACTAGATGAATTTTTAGAAATGAATAAGGCTAGAGATTATATAATAGAAGGTGGAATTGAATATGCAAGAACGCTATTATCAAAGGCTTTAGGAACTCAGAGGGCAAATGAGATATTAGGTAAAGTTACGGAAGCTACTCAGCAATATAGACCGTTTTCTATAGCAAGAAAAGCTGATGCTCATCAACTTTTGAATGTTATAAGTTATGAGCATCCACAAACAATAGCGTTAATTCTTTGTTACCTTCAACCAGATAAGGCAGCACAAGTTTTAGCAGAATTACCTGAAGACATACAAAGTGAAGTTGCATATAGAATAGCAACCATGAGTAATACTTCACCAATGGTAATAAAAGAAATAGAAAGAGTTCTAGAGAGTAAATTAAGTACTGTTGTCAGAAGTGAAATGACAGCTCTTGGAGGGGTTGAAACTTTAGTTGATATTTTAAATCAAGTTGATAGGACAACAGAAAAGAATATTACTGAAAGCTTAGAAAGAGAAGATGCAGAACTTGCAGATATAATTAAAAGCTCAATGTTTGTATTTGAAGATATTATTACTCTTGATGACGTATCAATTCAAAGAATACTTAGAGAAGTTGATGGCAAAGAGCTTGCCCTTGCACTTAAAGGATGTTCAGATGAAGTTGCAAATACTGTATATAGAAATCAATCTAAGAGAGCTGCGGCAGCTTTAAAAGAAGATATGGAATTCTTAGGACCAGTAAGACTTATGGATGTAGAAAAAGCACAGCAAAAAATTGTTTCTATAATTAGAAGGTTAGATGAAGCTCAAGAAATAATAATTTCAAGAGGTGGAGAAGATGCAATTATCTTATAATCTTATAAAAAGTAAAGCAGCTATGGAAACTTCAAAAAAGAAAATAGAAACTAATTATGTAACTAAGGTTGAAGTTTTAGAAGAAGAAAGTCAGTTAGAGAGAAAGTCAATTGAGGATGAAATAAGAAAAAGCTATGAGAATTTAGGAGCTAATATTTTAAAAAAAGCTAAGACTGAAGCGGAAGAACTTCTTATGCAGACTAGAAAAAATGTTGTAGAAATTGAAAAGAAAGCTTACGAAGAAGGTTATAGACAAGGAAAAGAAAATGGCTTTGAGGATGGATATAAAGAAGGCTCAGAGAAGATAAAGATAGAAACAGAATCAATGGTAAAAGAAAAAATAGAAAAGTCAGAAAAAATATTGAAGTATGCAAATATTGAATATAAAGACTATTTAGTAAATAAAGAGAAAGATATTATTAAACTTGCATATGAAATGGCTAGAATAATAGCCAAAAAAGAATTGAAAGAATCTGATGGCATTACATCTTTAATTGAAGATGTTTTAAAAGATGCTAAAGGAGAAGAAAATATAATAATAAGATGTAATCAAGATCATATTAAGGCAATTGAAGAAAAAAGAGATTACTATAAGAAAGCTTACGCTATAAAAGGTGAAATATTTATACTTGAGGATCCTTTGATGGAAAGTGGAAATGCAATTATAGAAAAAGATACTGGAAGAGCTATAGTTGGATTAGATATTGCTTTAGAAAAACTTGAAGAAGCATTATTTAAGTAATGATTAGGTGAAGATATGATAAATATAGATTTTGATTTGTTAAATAAAAAAGTTAAAGAAGCCAACACTTATTATTTAGAGGGTACAGTTAAGCAGATAATAGGACTTACTGTTGAAGTTCAAGGAGTTAAGGCTTTTGTAGGAGAACTATGCACTATATATAATCAGGATGATAATCCGATTAAATGTGAAGTTGTAGGTTTTAGAAAAGATGCCGTGTTATTAATGCCTCTTGGGGAGCTTATAGGAATATCACCAGGATGTAGAGTAGTACCTGAAAGAAAACCACTAGAAGTGAAGTGCTCTGATGATTTATTGGGGAAAATACTTGATGGTTTAGGAAATCCACTTGAGGGAGAAAGGATTTTTCAAGGTGAAGAATATCCTCTGGAAAATCAACCTCCAGATCCATTAAAACGAAAAAGAATAACAGAAGTTCTTCCAACAGGAGTAAGAGCAATAGATGGTTTTTTAACTGTTGGAGAAGGGCAAAGAATAGGGATTTTTGCAGGGTCAGGTGTTGGGAAAAGTACAACTCTAGGGATGATTGCTAGAGAAGCAGAAGCTGATATAAATGTAATTTCCCTTATTGGAGAAAGAGGAAGAGAAGTACTAGAATTTATTGAAAAAGATTTAGGTCCTGAAGGAATGAAAAAATCGGTTGTTGTATGTGCAACTTCAGATAAGCCAGCTTTAATAAGAATTAAAGGGGCATTAACGGCTACAGCTATAGCTGAATACTTTAGAGATAAAGGTAAAAAAGTAATCTTGATGATGGATTCTGTAACAAGATTTGCAATGGCACAAAGGGAGGTAGGACTAGCTATAGGAGAGCCACCAGCTCAAAAAGGATATACTCCATCAGTGTTTGCTAAATTACCTAAGCTTATGGAAAGACCGGGAACATCAGATAAAGGTTCTATAACAGCTTTTTATACAGTTTTAGTTGATGGCGATGATTTTAATGAGCCAATTGCAGATGCTGTAAGAGGTATATTAGATGGACATATAGTCTTATCTAGAACATTAGCACACAAAAACCATTATCCAGCAATAGATATATTAAATAGTGTTAGCAGACTTATGCCGAATATAGCAACTGATTCTCATAAAGAAGCAGCATCAATAGGAAGAGATTTACTTGCAACATATAAGGATGCGGAGGATTTAATAAATTTAGGAGCATATGTTAAGGGAAGTAATAAGAAGATAGATTTATCAATTCAATATAATGATAGATTAAAAGGTTATTTAAAACAAAAAATAGAGGAAAAATCAGATTTTAACACTTCCTTAGAGCAACTCCTTTCAATGTTTAGGAATTAAAAGGAGAGGTGATTATGTCAGAAAAATTTAAATTTAGCTTAGAAAAACTCCTTGAAATAAGAATAGAAAAAGAAGATGAAAGTAAAAGATTATTCACTAAGACACAACGAGAAAAGCAAAATACAGAAGAGAGATTAAATGTTCTTAAGAACAATTATGAAAAGTATAGTGGAATAAATAAAGGTGAAACTTTAGCTTATCAAAAAATAAAAAGAAATTATTTATTTGCTTTAGATAAGGGGATAGTACAGACTCAAAAAGACTTGCATATAAAAATGAAAGAACTTGACATAAGAAGAGAAGATTTGCTAAAAAAGCAAATAGAAAGAAAGACTGTAGATATATTAAAGGAAAGAAAAACTTCAGAATTTTATAAAGAACAAGAAAGAAAAGAACAAATATTTAATGATGAGCTTGCCTTATATGCATATATGAGAAAACAATGAAAGGAGGTGAGTAATTAATGATAAGTACTAAGATGATAGTTGATTTAGATAATAAGTTAAAAAGCCTAAATAACAATGCTAGTAATAGTGTTTCTAATAAAGACAATAAGATTAATGATAAATTTAAAGCTTATCTGAAAAAAGAAGTTAATAATAATGATTCAAGTAGCTCAACTAAAGAGTCTACAGATAAGCAAGGTTATAATTCTTTAAAGATTGATGCAGATTTATCTAAGGAAACTAAGAATACAGAATCTATAGTAAGTGATGTTTCTAGCAAATTAGATAAGATTATAAATAAGGAAGATTTCCTAGGAAATGAATCTGATGTAGAAGACTTAAGCCAAATTCTGAATATACTAATAAGTCTTTTAACTAATAAGTTAGATAATGGAGATTTAAACAAAGTTATTTCTAAGGATGGCTATTTAGAAAATTTAGGTTTAAGCAACATAGATGTAGAAAATTTAAATAATAATGATATAAACAATTTGTTTTTATCATTATTTAATAATACAGAAGATGTAAAATTAAGTGATTCTTTATTAAAATTAAGTGGCTTGGAGGAAAACAACTTAAATTCTGAAGATATAAAAACTTTATTGAAAGATATGAAAGATTTAACTGATAATATATTAAATAATATTAAATCAGAAACTTTAAGTAATGCTTCTACAAAGAGCTATGATGATGAATTAAGTAATAAGATTTTTGCTTTATTAGAGGTTTTACCAAAGGAAAGTATAGAAAAAATTTCTTCTAGTCTAGGAGATGAAGAAAAGGTTAAAATTTTAAGTGTAGTATTACAAGAAAAAATCAATAATAGTTTGAATAGTTTAGAGAAATCTAAGAATTATGAATCACGTGTAATTTTAGATGAATCAAATATTTTAAAAGAAGATAATACATTAAATTATGAAACATCTACAGATAAGAATTTAAAAGATAATGAATCTTCAAGTAAATATAGTATTGATGAAAATACTGATGAAGATAGAATATTATCTAAAATTATAGATGGAGATGATAAAAGTTCTTTTTCTAAAATTCTAAATTCTTATGATAGATATAATAAAAATAATGTAGATATAATAAAAGAACCTGTAGTTGTTAATAAGCAAAGTATAGACTTAGATATAATAAAAAATGTTAAGTTTATGATGAGAAATGCTGTACAAGAATTGAAGGTGAAGATATATCCTAAGGAGCTTGGAGAAATGACTATAAAGATTCTTTCAGAAGAAGGCATAATGAAAGCAGAAATAAAAGCTATGTCTAAAGAGACATATAATTTATTAAACTCAAATTTACAAGATATAAAGAAGACTTTAATAGATCAAAATATAAAGATTCAGGAAGTAAATATAGGAATATACAATGAAGATACAACATTCTTTAGTGGCGAAGAAAACTCATCTGAGAGTTTTAACAATAACCAAAGTAAGGAAAGTATTAATAAGTCTGAATCTATATTTAATGAAGATGAAAATATTACAGAAGATTTACTTAATCAAAGTAATGTAAATTTATTAGCATAGGGGGAAAGTACGGTGTCTAATGTTATAAATAGCTATACAGGAGCAAGAGCAACTGATAGAGGGACTAAAGTAGTAAAGCCAGGACAAGATATGGATAAGAATGCATTCTTAACTATATTATCAGCAGAATTGTCTAATATGGATCCAATGGGTAATAATGATTCTACCCAATATGTTACTCAAATGGCACAATTTGCTTCTATGGAGCAAATGACTAATTTAAATAATACAATGTCTAGTTATGCAAATAACTCAATGGTTGGAAAAGGTGTAACATTAAAGAGTGTGGATTCTAAAGGAGTACCTTATACAGGTGTTGTAAAATCTGTAACTTCAACATCATCCAAAACAACTATTTCAGTTGAGGTTAACGAGAATGGTTCAAATGTGTACAAGGATTTTGATATATCAGATGTACTTACTGTTTTAGATGTTCCAGATTATTCAATACCATCAATTAATAATATTAATGGAAATATGTCGTTTTTAGTTGCATCTTCATTTATTGGAAAGCATGTTGAATTAAGTGAAAATAATGAAGATGGAAATAAATATACAGGAGAAGTTCTTGGTGTACTTAAGGATAACGGAGTTGTAAAAATAAGAGTTAAGCTACATGATTCAGATGAAATAAAAGAATTTACTTATGATAAGATAGTAAAGGCTTCAAATAGTAAAGAGCAAATAAAGAGTAGTGAAGATTAATGGGATAAGTAAGTTATTTAAGTAGGTGATTTTTTTGAGTTTTAGAGTTATAAACGGAAAAGCTTATCCAGTAGGAAATTTTCAAATACCAAATGATAAAGTAAACGAAGATGATAATTATAATAAAAGCAATTTTAGTGATATTCTAAATGAGGCTATAAATAAAAATAGTGAGGAATATACTTTATCAAAGCATGCAGCAGATAGATTAAAAGAGATTAATTTTACAGCTGCAGACATGGAAGAGATAGCAAAAGGTTTTAAAATGGCAGAAAATAAAGGGGCTAAGAATTCAGTGATGCTTTATAAAGATGTAGCTTTAATTGCAAGTATAGAAAATAAAACTGTAATAACAGCAGTAGAAAAAGAAAGATCTAAAGAAAATGTATTTACTAATATAGATAGTGTAGTAATTTTGTAGGCTGGACCTAGAATTAGGAAGCTTAATTCTTGCTGAACGACAGATGCAAGAAAAAATAATATTTTGGAGGTCAATTATGTTAAGATCAATGTATTCCGGTATTAGCGGTATGAAAGTTAATCAAACTAAATTAGATGTTATAGGAAATAATATATCAAATGTAGGAACAACTTCATTTAAGGCATCAAGAGCAAGATTTAGCGATATGTTAAGTCAAAATGTATCAGATGCTATGGCTCCATCTAATAATCAAGGGGGAGTAAATGCAAGCCAAGTAGGACTTGGAGTTCAACTTGCAAGTATAGATTCAGTTATGACTCAAGGTATGATGCAGCCAACAGGTAGAGCTTTGGATGTTGCAATAGATGGAGATGGATTCTTTATGGTAAGTAAAGGACCAGCAATTTATGATGGAGCATTGGAAGTAAATCATAGAGCAGGTGCACATAACATAACAGCACAATCCTTAAGTAACTCTGGAAGTGAAATAATGTATAGTAGAGATGGTTCATTTATATTAGATGAACAAGGAAATTTATTAACTGGTGATGGATTTAGAATTATGGGCTACTCATTAACTAATGATGATAGTTCACAACAAGCAACAGGACTATCTCCAAACTCAGTTAGTACAGCAGGATTGGACTTTAGATTTGGACCAGGGTCACAATTAAATGGATTTAAGGTTGTACTGGGAGCAGTAGGACCAGGGACTGTTACTTCAGCGGACGTTAATAAAGCAGAAAAGCTTATAGTAGTAAATGGAGATTTCTCTTCAACAGGAGCATTAACAACAGCTCAAGTTGAGTCTGCAATAAGTAAGGGATTATCTTCAGCAGGAATATCTCAACAAGTATATGTTTCAGGAAAACCTATAAGTTTTGAGGGATTAGGCTCATTAGCAGTTGCAGGTGGAACAGATGCATTAGCACCTAAATCAGTTACAATAGCAGGATTTAATATACAACTTAGCGAAGGTAGTGATTTAAATGGCTATAGTTTTGAAATTGGGGAAATATCAAGTGATCCACTATCTGTCAATGTAGAAAGTGGAAGAAAGAAAATAGTTATAAATGCTGATTTCTTAAATAAATCATTTAATGCATCAGATTTACAAGATGAATTGAATAATAAGCTTAAAGCAGCATCAATTACACAAGAAGCCAAAATTACAGGAACTCCAGCTACTTTAGGAAATATAAGTGGAGCATCAGATGCTTCAGGTAAGGTGGATTCTCCAGCAGGAATAACTTATTCAAATAATTCAGGAACTGCTACAAATGTAGGTGGATTTACTTTTTCAGGACAAACTAATGGAGAATTAAATGATTATACTATTTCTATAGGAGAAAGTGCAATAGGTACTCCACTTACAGTAGTTGTTGAAAATGGAAATATAATAATAAATGGTGATTTTAATTCAAATCCAGCTAAGTTTACTAATTTAGAATTAGAAACAAAATTAAATAGTGCATTAAAAGCTAATGGATTAAAAACTCAATTAAATGTAACAGGAAATATAAGTAGTGTTGATATATCAAATAAAGCTAAATTAAGTGGTGGGGTTACAGCAAGCTCTCCAAAATCTTTAAATATAGCTGGATTAAATGTAGATCTTCCTACAGGAACTTTATTAAATGAATTGCAATTTGAGATTACGGATATAAATGAATCAGGATTATCAGTTGAATATGAGCCAGCAGCAAATGGGAATGCTCATAAATTAGTTATTAAGGGAGATTTCACTAAAAAGGTAGCAGCAAAGGACTTACAAGATAAAATAAATGCAGCATTATTAGCACAATACCCTGTAGAATCTCCAAAAGTTAAAGTATCAGGAACTTCTAAACCTTATACAGGATTAACTTCTGATAATATAGATGGAGGAGAAGTTGATAAGGCTCCAGGAAAAGTAACAGTTGGAGGAGTAGAAATACTTCTAGATGCAGGCGCAGCATTGAATGGATATAAATTCCAAATAGGCACAATAACAGCAGGAACTAAAACATCAGCATCTATTGATACAAAAAACAAAACAATAATAATAAATGGAGATTTTGTTACGACAAATGCTATTACATCAAAGAATATACAAGATGCCTTAACTAGAGCCTTAGAAGATAAAGGGATAAATCAAGGTATAACAGTTTCAAACAAACCTATGGAACTTGGTGGAGTTGAATCAGAGGAGACAAATGGAGGAACTCCAATAGAAAGTATGAATGGTGATGGAAGTATTAACTTCGTAGATGGAACAAAAAATCTTAAATCTTATGATGGAGAATTGAAGACTCTTAAAATTCCTGATAAGGTTAAAATACCAGGATCAGATATAGAACTTAAAGTAAAAACTTATACAATAGATAAGAATGGAGTAATAAATGGAGTTCTTGAGGATGGTAGAGTAGCAGCACTTGGACAAATAGCCATGGCAAATTTTAAAAATCCAGAAGGTTTAACAAAACTTGGAGGAAATCTTTATAGCTCATCAGTTAACTCAGGAGATGCAATTATAAAAAGTGGTGTAGGAACATTAAACGATGATAATTCAAAGGGATATGGTGATTCACTTCAAGGTATGCTTGAAATGTCGAATGTTGACTTAGCAGAACAATTTACAGATATGATAGTTTCAAGTAGAGCTTTCCAAGCATCAGGAAAAATGATAACAACTGGAGATGAAATACTTCAAGATATAATTAACTTAAAAAGATAGTTAGATAGTGCACAATTCACAGTTCACAGTTTTTTTGATAATGGAACAGGGAACAGGTAACAGGTTATGATATAAATTGCGAAGCAATTTTTTAGTGAAAAGTTACGAGGGAAAAAGTGAAAAGTTAAGGATGTTTTGCTAAGCAAAACTTTAAATATATAGGTTATAAGTACTCTTTATTCCAAAAGCCTATAAGAATTTTTTTCATCACTATTCACTTTTTCACTATTCCCTATTTACTATTTTGCTTCGCAAAATAAATCAACTATGCACTGTGCTTTGTGAACTTTTCCCTAACAAAGAGTGAGGTGGTAGTTTATGATTGATGTCACAACTATGAATAATAAAGAAATTATTCTAAATGCAGATCACATAGAAAAAATTGAAGAAGTTCCAGAAACTTTAATAACATTGACTAATGGGAAAAAATATATAGTTCTTGAAAGTGTTGAAGAAATAGTAGAAAAAGTAATTAGATATAAAAATAAAATTGTTACTTATAGGGTATAGTTGGAGGTAATTATAAAATGAAAAAGTCAGACTCATTAACTTCCATTGGATTAATTTCAGGTGTAATATTAATGTTTTATGGTATGGTTCTTGGTGGAAGCAGTCTTAAAATTTTCTGGGATTTATCATCAGTATTAATAACAGTAGGAGGATCTATTTCAGCCCTTTTAATAACTTATTCCTTGGAAGAAGTTAAAAATATTGGTAAATTAATGGCTCAAGCTTTTAAGGAAAATAAATCATCTGCAAAAGAGATAATTCTTAGCTTTACAGAACTTTCTAAAAAGGCTAGAAGAGAAGGCTTATTATCTTTAGAAGATGAGATTGTTAATATGGAAGATCCTTTTTTGAAAAAAGGTCTACAAATGGTTGTAGATGGTATTGAACCAGAAACTATAAGGGAAATATTAGAATTAGAAATTGGAGAAATGGAAAATAGACATGAAAAGGGAGCTGGGCTTTTCTTATCTTGGGGAGCTTATGCACCAGCTTTTGGTATGTTAGGTACTTTAATAGGTTTAATTCAAATGCTTGCAAATCTAACTGATGTAGCGAATATAGCATCAGGAATGGGAAAAGCCTTGATTACAACATATTATGGATCACTTCTAGCAAATATGTTATGTAATCCAGTAGCTGCAAATTTAAAACAAAAAAGTGCAAAAGAGGTTGGAGAAAGAGAAATGATGTTAGAAGGTATACTTGCAATACAATCAGGAGTAAATCCAAGAATTGTAGAAGAGAAACTAATAACATATTTACCACCTAAAGAAAAATTAGAATATTTAAATAACAATATTGAAAATGGTGAAGGGGTTGTTATTTAATGGCAAGAAAGAAAAAGACTAGTGAAGGCGGATTAAGAGGTGATGAATGGCTTCCAACTTATGCAGATACAGTAACTTTATTGCTTACATTTTTCGTACTTTTATATTCTATGGCATCTGTTGATGTTGAAAAAACAAAAAGTATAGCACAGGCATTTACCTCTATGATGAATGGGAGTGAAGGAAATAGTTTGTTAGAATATAATATGTATAATGGTGAAGTTCCCTTAATAGGAGGGGAAACACAAGATAATATAGAAGGTGGCGAAGAATTAACAGAGCAAGAAAGAATGTATAAAAATGTTAAGGAATTTGTTAATAATAATGATTTATCTTCTATTGTAGATATAATTGATGATGAAAGAGGAATAGTAATACAACTTAGGGATAACATATTATTTGAGACGTCAAGTTCTGATTTAAGAGAAGATAGTAAGGAAATACTAAACAAAATCAATTCTCTTATAGCATCTGTTGAAAACCCTATATTAGTTGAAGGGCATACAGATAATAGGCCTATAAATACAAGTAGGTTTCCATCAAATTGGGAGTTATCTGCAGATAGGGCAGTTAACGTAGTAAGATATTTTGTTGAGGCAAAAGGTCAAAATCCTACAAGATTTAGTGCTGGATTTTATGGTGAATTTCACCCAGTAGCACCAAATGATACTTATGAAAATATGGCTAAAAATAGAAGAGTAGATATTTTAATTGTAACAACTGAAAAGGAGGAAGAATAGAAGTGGCTGAAGAAAAAAAAGAAAAGAAAAAAGGTAATAAGTTGATTTTAATTATTGCTATATTAGCAGTTTTAGGTGGAGGAACGTTTGGAGGAGTATATTATTTTATGAATAAAGATAATGCCTCACAGCCAGTTGTTATACAAGAAGCTTTTTTTGAAGTTGGCGAAATATTTGTGAATTTAAGTGATGAAGGATCAAAAAGATACATAAAGCTTAATCTTTCAATAAGTTATGATAGTAAGAATAAAGATTTAGCAAAGGAAATAGAAGATAAAAAAGTTGTAATTAGAGACATCGCTATCTTTTATATAAAATCTTGTAAAGCAAAGGATTTTGAACCAGCTAATGAAGCTGTGTTAAAAGGGGATATAATAGCGAGAATTAATCAAAAGCTAACATCAGGATTGCTAAAAGACATTTATATAAGTGATATTATAGTACAATAAAGGAAGTAGATTTAAAAGATGGATTTAGTATTTTTAATATTTAAGTTAATATTTGCATTACCAATAGTACTTGGGCTTATTTATATATTATTTAAAATAAGTGGGAATAAACTTAATAAGATTAATGAAGGAAAATATATTAAGGTTTTAGAAAGAACTCAAATATCTAAGGAAACATCAATAGTAGTAGTAAAAATAGGGAAAAAGGGATATGTACTGAGTTCATCTAATAATGCTACTGAAAAATTGGATGAGATATCTGAAGAAGATATATTTATTTTAGAAGAGGAGAAAAGAATAGAAAAAGAAAAAATAAATGTCCAATATGGAATAGCTGTAAAAAGCTTAATAGATAAAATATATAAATTTAGAAATAAATATAATTAAAAGGAAGATTTATATGAATAAAAAGAAGAAATATATATTTATGCTAATAATGACATTATTTCTGATATTTACTTTTAATAAAGCTGTAAATGCTGAACCAATAAGTATACCAGATTTAAATATTTCAGTAGGCGGCGAATCTACTTCTCCTCAGAATTATGTAGATAATATAAAATTATTGATAGTACTAACTATTTTAACATTATTACCTTCAATAATAATTATGATGACATCTTTTACAAGGATAATAGTTGTATTTTCTTTTTTAAAGAATGCATTAGGAGCTCAGCAATCAATTCCAAATCAAATACTTATTGGATTAGCAATATTTTTAACCATATTTATAATGCGACCAGTATATACAGAATTAAATGAAAACGCATTTAAACCTTTTATGGAAAATACAATAACCCAAGAAGAAGCCATGGAGGCAGGAAGTAAGCCCTTAAGAAATTTCATGCTAAAACAAACAAGACAAAAAGATCTAGAATTATTTATTGAAGCATCAAAACTAAATAAAGAGGAAATAACAAAAGATAATATTCCGTTAACAGTTGTTATCCCAGCTTTTGCTATAAGTGAACTTAAAACAGCATTTCAAATAGGATTTTTATTGTTCTTACCTTTCATAATAATAGATATGGTAGTAGCAAGTATTCTTATGTCTATGGGAATGTTCATGCTTCCACCTGTAATGGTAGCATTACCATTTAAATTATTATTATTTGTAATGGTAGATGGTTGGTATCTAATGGTTAAGTCCTTAATAATGAGTTTTGGAGGGTAGGTGATAAATGTGAGTGAAAATTTAATTATAGGAATAGTAAGAGATGCATTATATACAGCATTAAAAATAGCTGGACCTATATTAATAGTATCAATATTGATTGGTTTAATAATAAGTATATTTCAAGCAACTACTCAAATACAAGAACAAACATTAACATTTGTTCCTAAGCTTATAGGAATAGCAGTTGTTGGACTTGTATTATCAAGCTTTATGTTGCATACACTAGTAGCCTTTACAGAAAGAATATTTGAACTTATTATTAAGATATCTACGTAGGAGGTAGGTAAGGTATGATAGATACAGCCTACTTTTTAGCACTATTTCTTATATTTTTAAGAGTTACAGCTTTTTTTGCTATAACCAATATATTTTTCCCAAATGGGACACCGAAAGCATTAAAAGCTATGTTTTCATTAATATTTTCCTTTGCATTACTTGGAGGAATAGATTATTCAAATATAAATTTAATTACAAGCAATTATTATTTAATTATTTATATGATTTTAGAAGTTACTAATGGGTTAATACTGGGATTAATATCTAATATAGCTTTTGAAGTGGTATTAATGGCAGGAAGCCTAATAGATGTACATATAGGATTAAGTATGGTTAATACTATAGATCCAAATAGTAAAATAAGTACAACAATAACTGGAAATTTACTTCACTATGTAGCTTTAATGATTTTTTTTGTAGTAGATGGGCATCATATGCTTATAAAATCACTTATTGAAAGTTTCATAATATTGCCAATGGGAAAGGGACTACTTTATCCAGATACAATGATGACACTTATAGAAGTTGTAGGGAAGTATTTTGTAATAGGATTGAAAATTGCAATACCTATAGTATTGATAATAATATTAACAGACCTTTGCATGGGACTTATTTCAAGAGCAGTTCCGCAAATAAATGTAATGATACTTGGAATGCCAGTTAAAATGTTAGTTGGTATATTAGCTATATCAATATCATTACCAATTATAATAAAGCTTTTTGTTAGCAGTATAAGTTATATTCCCGATATTTTTAGAAAGATAATCACATCTGCTCCTCTTGTTCTTCTAATATGGGCAGACGAAAAAACTGAAGAAGCTACTCCTAAGAAAAAAAGTGATTCTAGGAAAAAGGGGCAAGTTCCAAGAAGTAAGGATATTGGTCTTGCAATTACCATGGTAGCTACAGTTCTAGTAATTGTTGCATTAAGTGGATTTATAGTATCTTCCTTAAAGAATAATGTAATATACTTTCTTAATGATATGGGGACTATGGAGGTTACAGAAAGTAGCTTGAAGGGTATAAATACTCTTATTATAAGTAAAATGGCAATAGTAATAATGCCAGTTATATTGCCTATAATGATAGCTGGAGTTGTAGCTAGCTTGCTTCAAACAGGTTTTTTAGTAGTTAAAGATGCCATAAAACCTTCATTTGGTAAATTAAATCCTATTAATGGATTTAAGAATATGTTTTCTAAAAAAGCATTAGTAGAATTAGTGAAAAATTTAATACTTATATCAATAGTGATTTTTATAGCATATTCTTATATTCGAGATAACTTTGATAAAATAATACAAATAGGAAATTTATATTTACCTACATTGGGTATAGAAGTTAAAGCTCTAATAATTAATATATTTATAAAAATAACTATATTATTAGTTGTAATAGCAGTTATAGATTATGTTGTTCAATATATACTTTTTCAAAAGGATATAAGAATGACAAAGCAAGAAATCAAAGAAGAATACAAACAAATGGAGGGAGACCCTCAAATAAAATCAAAAATGAAACAAAGACAAAGAGAAATGTCACAAAGAAGAATGATGCAATCTGTAGGTGATGCTACTGTAGTAATAACAAATCCTACGCATTTAGCTGTAGCAATTAAATATGAAGAAGGTAAAATGGAAGCTCCAAAGGTTGTAGCTAAAGGAGCTGATGCAATAGCAATAAAAATTAAAGAAAAAGCTATTGAGGCAAACGTTCCTATAATAGAAAATAAACCTTTAGCACGAATGTTATACAGTACAGTAGAAATAGATAAAGATATTCCACAGGATATGTATCAAGCTGTGGCAGAAATTTTAGCTATGGTATTTAAGTTAGACAAGAAAAAAAGACGCACTAGATAATAAAGGATGGGATAAGGTTGCTTGCAAATGAGAAATTTAGTTTAAATAGAAATATGGATGTATTAGTAGCCTTTGGTGTACTTGGTATTGTACTTATGATAATAATACCTCTTCCACCGTTGTTATTAGACATTTTATTAGCATTTAATATAACATTATCAGCAGTAGTTATAATGATTACTATGTTTACTACAAACGTACTTCAATTATCAGTATTTCCAACGTTATTGCTTATAACAACTCTTTTTAGATTAGGCCTTAATATATCATCAACAAGACTTATATTAAGTGAAGGAAATGCTGGAAGTATAATAGAAGCCTTTGGTGAATTTGTTATAGGTGGGAATTATATTGTTGGTATAATAATATTCTTAATTATAATAATTATACAATTTGTAGTAATAACTAACGGAGCAGGAAGAGTTTCTGAGGTATCAGCAAGATTTACATTAGATGCTATGCCAGGTAAACAAATGAGTATAGATGCAGATTTAAATGCAGGAACTATAGATGAGGCAACTGCAAGAAAAAGAAGAGAAGATTTACAAGCAGAAGCAGATTTTTATGGATCAATGGATGGGGCATCTAAGTTTGTAAAAGGAGATGCTATAGCAGGTATAATAATAACTATAATAAATATTGTTGCTGGTATTATTATAGGGACAATGGGTGGCATGGATATTGCAAAGGCAGCACAGCTATATACAAGGCTTACAGTAGGAGATGGTTTAGTTAGCCAAATTCCAGCTTTACTTATATCAACTGCATCAGGTATATTAGTAACAAGATCAGGAAGTTCAGATAATTTTGGTAAAACTTTTAGTAAGCAACTTACTGCATTCCCTGTTGCATTAGCAATAGTTTCAGCAGTTATGTTTTTCTTAGCTTTAATTCCAGCAATGCCAAAGCTTCCATTTTTATTAGCAGCAGTGACAAGTGGGGTTGCAGCATATCTTTTATTTAAAGAGGAGCAAAAGAATCAAGAAGAAGAACTTGCAAAGGTTGAAGAAGAATATACAGAAATGGAAAGAAAAGAACCAGAGAATGTAATGACTTTAATTTCTGTTGAACCAATGGAAGTAGAAATAGGTTATGGATTAATTCCTTTAGCAGACGAATCAACAGGTGGAGATTTACTGCAAAGAATTGCATCTGTTAGAAGACAATGTGCAATAGAAATGGGAGTTGTAGTTCAACCTATAAGAATAAGAGATAATCTCCAACTAAAAACTAATGAATATGTAATAAAAATAAGAGGAACAGTTATAGCTTCAGCAGAGCTTATGGCAAATATGCTTCTTTGTATGGATCCATCTGGAGATAACTCTCAAATAGCGGGAATAAGAACTATAGAGCCTACATTTAATTTGCCAGCGGTATGGATAAATAAAGATCAAAGAGAAGAAGCTGAAATAAAAGGATTAACAGTGGTAGATCCAACTACTGTTATGGTTACTCATTTAACAGAAACTATAAAAGCACATTCTTATGAATTACTTGGAAGACAAGAAGTTCAATTAATAGTAGATAATACTAAAGAGAAATATAGTACTGTAGTAGAAGAACTTATACCGGATCTTATGACTATAGGGGAACTTCAAAAAATATTACAAAACTTATTAAGAGAAAAGGTTCCAATAAAAGATATGGTAACAATTATGGAATCTTTAGCAGATAATTCTAGACTTACTAAAGATTTAGAACTTTTAACAGAATATGTTAGATTTGCATTAGCAAGAACAATTTGTAATACAGTAATAGATGAAAATAGAAGTATAACAGTTGTTACATTATCTCCTCAAATAGAAGAAATAATAGCTGCTAATACTCAGAAATCTATGCAGGGATCTTTCCCAGCGGTTGATCCAGATACAACTACTAAGATACTTAGTTCTATAAGAGATGAAGTAGATAGAGTTTATTTCTATAACAACCAACCGGTTATATTAGTATCACCAAATATAAGACCAGTATTTAGGAAACTTATAGAAATGGTATTTCCACATATAATGGTTATATCATTAAATGAAATTCCAAATGATGTTGAAATAAGAACAGAAGGAGTTGTCTCATTATAATGGTAATAAAAAAATACTTAGTAAAAAATATGAACGAAGCTCTTACTAGAATACGATACGAGCTAGGTAAAGATGCTATTATAATAAGTCAAAGAAAAATAAGAGAATCAGGAATTAAAGGATATTTTAAACCTAAGTTAATTGAAGTTACTGCAGCACTTGAAAATAATAAAATAGATAAAAAAAACAAATTTGCTAGAGAAAAAGAAGATGATATAGATTTTAGAAACTCTCTAGATAGCATAAAGAAAATTATTTCAGAAAAAGATAAGAAAATAATTAAAGAAGAAGTCAAAGAAGAAGTTAATAGTGAGAATATAAAAAATGAAGTTAAAGAAATTAAGGAATTACTAAATAGAGTTATAAAAAATACAAATAAAGAAGAAGAAAAAGATTTAATATCAGAATATCTAAGAGATATAGATATTGATGAAAAACTTTTAATTGATTTATTGGCTAAAAATTATGATAATATAGATGAGTTTAAAAAAGATTTTATGGATTTATTAGAAAAAGAAATTGATATTAGTACTAACAACTTAAGTGGAAAAGTAGTTTTGGTGGGACCAACAGGAGTAGGAAAAACTACTACTATAGCTAAACTTGCGGGAAGATTAGCCTTAATAGAAAAAAAGAAAGTTGGGTTAATTACTATAGATACCTATAGAATAGGAGCCGTTGAGCAACTAAAGACTTACGCTGAAATTATGAATATACCATTTAAAGTGGTTATAACCTTAAAAGAGATGGAAGGTGCTGTTAAGGAGCTAGAAAGTTGTGATGTAATTTTAGTAGATACAACCGGAAGAAGCAGCAAAAATACAATGCAAATATCAGAACTTAGAGCATTTATTCAAAAGGTTAATGCTGATCATATAATGCTTGTGATGAGTGGAACTACCAAGAATAGAGATATTCAAACGATTTTAGAGGGATATAATGAACTTGCTTATGAAGAATTAATTATAACTAAATTAGATGAAACCAGTACTTATGGATGTGTGTACAACATAGTAAAAAGGTCAAATAAACCTATAGCTTATATTACCACAGGACAAGATGTTCCAGATGATATAAAAGTACCTTCAAAGAATGAAATAGGAAAACTTATTCTAGGGGAGGAAACTATATGTTAGACCAAGCAGAAAGTTTAAGAAGGTTAGCAAGAGGTGAAGTACAAGAAAATTTTAAAAGAGATGCTAGAATAATAACTATAACATCAGGTAAAGGTGGAGTTGGAAAAAGTAATTTTGTAGTTAATTTGGCAATTACATTAGTTAAAAAAGGTAAGAAAGTATTAATATTTGATGCAGATATAGGCATGGGGAATGATGATGTTTTAATGGGAATATACCCTAGGCATAGTGTTTTAGATTTAATTAATGGCAAATTAGCTATAGAAGATATAATTGTTGATGGACCAGAAGGTGTAAAATTATTACCAGGCGGAAGTGGATTAAATAATATAGAGGATTTACAACAAAATCAAAGAGATATTTTCTTAAAAAAAATAGAAATGCTAGAAGGATTTGATTATATATTTATAGATACAGGCGCGGGAATAAGCAGAAGTGTATTAGCTTTTATAGCTTGTAGTGATGAATTAATATTAGTAACCACTCCGGAACCTACTTCATTAACAGATGGATATAGCCTATTAAAGGCAGTAAATCACTTTAAAATAAAAAACAAAGCTAATATAGTTGTTAATAAGGCGTTAGATAAAAAAGAAGGAAGCCAAACTTTTGTAAAATTTAAAGCTGCTGTAAATAAATTTTTGACATTAGACGTTGATTATTTAGGAAGTATTTATGAAGATAGAAAACTTGTTATGGCAGTAAGGGAACAAGTGCCATTTGTAATAAGCTATCCAAACTGTGATGCAGCTAAATCTGTAATTGAGATAGCGGATAAAATTATGGGTAAGAAAAAAGAAACTATAGGTGTTGGGGCTCAAGGGTTATTCAGAAAATTATTTAATATTTTTTCTTAGGGGGATTAGCGGTAATGACGAAATTAGAGCTTGGTATAAATTGTAAAATTGATGTTTTATGGGAGGAAGATATTTATAAATCAACCATTCAAGATATAAAGGATGAAGAAATTTTAATAGCGATTCCAGTATCTAATGGAATTTATTTAACTTTAGAAGATGGAGAAAAATTAGAGCAAATATTCTATGATGATAAAGGCAATGTTTTTGGTTATAAGAGTGAAGTTTTAGGAAGAACTACAGAAAATAATATTCCATTTTATAGGATTGGAAAGCCTTTTGAAATAACTAGAATACAAAGAAGAAATTATGTAAGAGTTAATATACTACAAGTGATTAACTATATAAAGGAAGAAGAACTTGAAAAAGAAATAAGAGAAGAAGAAAAGTATCAACATGCACTTTTACTTGACTTAAGTGGTGGTGGCATGAGAATTAAAATAAAGGAAGAATTATCATATAATGATATTATAGTTGCAAACTTAATTCATGATAATGAGAAGATAACTGTAAGAGGAAAAATCGTAAGGATAGAAAAAACAGAAGATAAGAAGTATATATGTGGAATAGATTTTGATGATATGGACAATGTAACAAGAGAGAAAATAATAAGAACAGTATTTAGGATAATGAGAAAACAAAGAGAACTTATCTAGAGGAGGTTAACAATATGGAATGTCAAAGCCCTATAATTCATAAAGAACAAATTGTAGAAAAATATATACCACTAGTTAAATATTTAGCTTCTAGAGTTATGATTGGTAAAACCAAATATATAGAATATGAGGATTTAGTAAGCTATGGAATTGTTGGGCTTTTAGATGCAATTAATAGGTACGATTCAACGAAAGGCATGAAGTTTTCATCTTATGCTACTTTAAGAATAAAGGGGTCAATGATTGATGAAATAAGAAAAAACAGACCAATTTCTAAAGGTGCTATGGATAAACTAGCTAGATATAATGAATGCGTAGAAAAACTTCAAAATATATACATGAGAGAACCAAATCTAAAAGAAATTGCAAATGAACTAAAAATATCAGAGGAAGAAGTTTCTCAAATTGAAAATTATATAAATTATATGTCAGTGATGTCCTTAGAATCTATAATATATTCAGATGATGATGATGTTACTATTATGGAGACGTTAGAAGATAAGAACTCTGTTTCACCAGAAGAATCTTTAGAGGATAAAGAAAAATTAGAAGTTCTTGCAAAAGCAATAGAAGATCTAAAGGAAAAAGATAAGCTTATATTAAAGTTATATTATTATGAAAAATTAACTTTAAAAGAAATAGGACAAATTTTAGAAGTATCAGAATCTAGAGTTTGTCAGTTACATAGTAGAGCCATAAGGAATTTAAGAGGTGTAATGCAAAAAATAAATTACATATAATTTATACTTAAAAGAATAGGAAAGGGAGGATTATATGCTTCCTGTATTAATAATATTAATAGGAATTATACTTATAATTTTAAATGTTAAAGCTATAAAAAAAGAAGATAAATCCTTTGAAAAAATACTAAATCGAGAAGAAATGAATAATAATAAGGATTATGATGTAGAAATTATTTCAATAAGAAGAGATTTAGCAGAAACTGTTTTAGATTTGCAAAAAGAAATTGAAGTATTAAAAAAGTCATTGAATTATATAAAGAATAATAAAGAAGTAGACGATAATAAATATAATATAGATGATTATGAAAAAGAAAATTCGGAAATCATTTTAGAAGAAGATATAATAGGAAATGATGTAATATCAGAAATAAATTTTAATAATAAAAAAAAGCTTCAAAATGATAAAATGGAAAGTGTAAAGTCACTTTTACAAAATGGATTAAGAGATGAAGAAATATGTGAGAAATTATCCATAGGTAAGGGGGAAGTACTATTAATAAAAAGTTTATTAAGAAAATAGGTATAGTAATTGATTTTTTAACTGATAGAAAAATACTTATGGGAATAGGCATCGGAATGGTATTGACTTCAATATTTATGTTTGGATATAGTTATAATAAAGAACTTTCTAATGATAAAATAGAAGAGAAGGCTAGAGGCCTTGGAATGCACTATGAGGATGAATGTAAAGTATTATTTAAAGGAGTTGAGAATAATGATTAGGAGTTTATATACTGCTGTATCAGGATTAATATCATTGGAAAATAAGCAATCTAATATAGTAAATAATATAACAAATGCAAATACAACTGGATTTAAAGGAGATAACTTATCAATAAAAAGCTTTGATGAAGTTATGATTCAAAATAGAGATAAAGTAGTTAATGGTAAAAATATAACTCAAAAGCTAGGAGCAATAAGTTTAGGGGCTAAGATAGATAGTGTAGATACAACATTTACACAAGGGCTTATAAAAAGTACAGATAAAAAAACAGATTTTGCTATAGAAGGAAGAGGATTTTTTGCTATACAAAAGCAAACTAATGCAGGTAACGAAGTAGTATATACAAGAGATGGAAGCTTTAAAGTTGGAAATGATGGATATCTTATAAATACTGATGGAGATAGAGTTTTAGGAATGAATAAAAGTACAGGAACTCTTGAACCAATATTTGTAGGTGGAGATGAGTTTGTATTAGATAGAAATAATAATCTTTACATAGGTGATAGAGCAACACATACTTTAGCAACAGCAGATTTTCAAGATTATAAGACATTAGAAAAAATAGGAGATAATTACTATAGAGGAACAAATCCTATATATAATGCACAAGTTTCTGTTGCTCAAGGATCATTAGAAGCTTCAAATGTAAGTGTTTCGAATGAAATGGTAAATATGATTACTACAATGAGAAGTTTTGAAACTAATCAAAAAATAATTCAAACTATTGATGAAACATTAGGGAAAGCTGCAAATGAAATAGGTGTAGTTAAATAGTAGGAGGATAAATTTATGCTAAGAACATTATGGACTGCAAGAAGTGGAATGAATGCAAATCAAGATAAGTTAGATGCAATTTCTAATAATTTAGCGAACTCAACCACTATGGGATATAAGAAAATAGAAGTTGGGTTTAAAGACTTATTAACAGAATCCTTAGATAGGATGGGAAATCCAATTAATGATAAAGATGCTGTAATTGGAACAGGTACAAGAACTTCAGAATGGTATAGAGATAATTCTCAAGGCATGTTGCAAGAAACTTTAAGAGGTACAGATTTATCAATTGATGGATCAGGTTATTTTAAAATAATTTCATCAGATGGAGGAGAAGCCTATACTAGAGATGGCGCTTTTGCAATTGATGCTAATGGTAAAATTGTAGATAATAGAGGAAATAAATTAGAACTTAATTATTTAAATGGATATTCAGAGAATAATGTAGTATTTAACAAAGATAATTTTCTTGTGGATAAAAAAGGACAAGTTTATATTAAAGATAGAGGTAACTTTGTACAAGTTGCAGAAATTCCATTATATACAGCAGTAGGTGATAGAGCATTTTTAGCAATTGGAGAAAATTTATTTACTCCAGCTCAAGGTGTAGAGGTGCAAAGAACTACTAACTTTGATATATACCAAGGATCATTAGAAGGATCAAATGTAAATATAGCAACTGAATTCTCGGAAATGATATTAACTCAAAGAGCTTTTGAACTTAGTTCAAGAGGGATTACAACTGCAGATGAAATGTGGGGAATGGTTAATAATATGAGAGCTAGATAAGAATGGGAAGCAAAATAGTGAAAATGGAATAGTGAAAAGTGAAAGAATTGAGGAAATAATTCAGCATAGCTGAATAATAAAATAAAGGCTGAGAAAATCTCAGCCTTTATTTTATTATTTACAAATTTCATTAGAATTTTATCAATAACTGTTCGCTTTTTCACTATTCACTCTTTCACTATAATTTAGTTTACTAAATTATTTAGCTGTTACTGCAGCTGTAATTGGTGGTACGACTTGCTTCTTTCTTGAAAGCACTTTATCTAAGAAAGCTGTATTATCTTTTAATGTAATATTGAAAGCTTTCTCAATTATTTCGGGTCTATCACCAGCAACTAATATTTGAGAGCCTTCATTAAGAATATCTGTAAGCAATAAAAGTACAGTATCTAGTTTTGCTTCTTTTGCTTTAGTATTCATATAAGTTAACATTTCTTCTTTAAGTGGCATAAATCCTTCAATATCCATAGTATTTACCTGTGCTATACCAACCCTTGTATCTTCCATAGTAAATGGCTTGAAATCTTGATTAAAGATTTGTTCTACTGTTTTTCCCTTTAATGAAGTTCCAGCCTTAAACATTTCTTTAGCAAATTTCTCAACATCTATTCCAGCTATTTCAGCTAATCTTAGACAAATATTTTTATCTTGTGAGGTACAAGTTGGGCTTCTAAATAGTAATGTATCAGAAATAATAGCTCCACATAGAAGTCCAGCAGCTTGTTTTGAAGGTCGTATTCCGTTTTCAAAGAAGCATTTACCTACTATAGTAGAAGTACTTCCAATAGGCTCACTTCTAAAATATAAAGGTCCACTAGTTTGAATATCAGCAACTCTGTGATGATCTATAATTTCTAAGATTTCAGCATCTTCAAGACCATCAACTGATTGACTTCTTTCATTATGGTCAACTTGTATAATTTTCTTTTTATAGTTAGAAATCAAGTGATATCTTGATACAGCGCCAATTACTTTGCCGTTTTCTGCAATAACTGGATAACTTCTATATCTAGTTTCTATCATAACCTTTTTAACATCTTCAACTAAATCATTAGTTGAGAATGTAACTAACTTATCTTTGATCATAACATATCCAACAGGAATACTTTGAATTATAAGTCGTGATGTAGTAAAGGAATCATGTGGAGTAGTTATAACACTTATATTAGCTTTTTTAGCTTTTTCTGATATTTTGCTACTTGGAGTATGTGATCCAGTAATTATCATAAGAGATATATTAAGATCAAGTAATGCGTTTTGAATCTCTTCTCTATCTCCAACTATAGCTATATCCCCAGCTTCTATGTAATCTTTCATACTTTCAGGTTTCATTGCAGTTACAGCTATTTTCCCAGGAAAAGTTTTTCTTTTTGAATCTACATAAATTTCCTTTGCAGATAGTGTATCTATAATATTTTCAATTGAAGTATTACTTTTTGCTAAAATTCTATTATCCCATATGTCCATATAACATGAAGTTAAATTAGAGATAGCCAAAACTCCTAATAAATGATCATTTTCATCAGATACTGGTAAAGTTTTAATATTTTTGTTTCTCATTATATTCCAAGCTGTTTTTAAAGATATATCAGGAGATACAGGCGTTATTCTATCAAACTCTAAATCTTCTACTTTTAGTTTTACAGTTTTTAGTAATTGAGGAGCTTCAACTCCAAAATAATCAAGAATATATTGAGTTTCTTGATTCACATTTCCAAGTCTTACAGGTACTGCAGGTATATTGCCTGTCTTATTTTTAAATTCAGCATACGAAAAAGCTGCACATATCGAATCTGAATCTGGATTCTTATGTCCTGTTACGTAAATTATGTCTTTCAAATTAAGACCCTCCTTAGTTAAATTTTATATATACATATTCTATATTTATATTGGGAATTTGTAAAGCTATCTATATAAAGTATGTGTAGAAATATGTTGAATTACTCTTATTTACATATATATTATATAAATAGAAAATTAACATATCAATTATTAAAAAAAATCATATCTTAGAATTTACTAAATATAATATATAGAAACTATTTTAAGGAGGACAACCGGTGATACAAGAAAGAGAAATATCAAGGGGTCTATCTACAAAGGAAGCAGAAAAAAGACAAAGTACTTACGGACTAAATGAGTTATCCCACAAGAAAAAATCATCACCTATATTAATATTTTTAGCTCAATTTAATGACTTTATTGTTTGGGTATTAATAGCTGCAACTGTAATTTCAGGTTTAATGGGAGATACTGCAGATGCAATAACAATACTTATAATAGTGGTTGTAAATGCAATAATGGGATTTGTACAAGAATATAGAACTGAAAAATCCCTAGAAGCATTAAAAGAATTAGCAGCACCAACTTGCAAAGTTATTAGAGATGGGGTTTTGAAAGTAATAAACTCAATAGAAGTTACTATAGGTGACTTAATAATATTAGAGGCAGGAGATAGAATACCAGCAGATGGTACATTTATAGAAAGCTCAGGGATAATGATTGATGAGTCACTTTTAACTGGAGAATCAGTAGGAGTTTCTAAGGATTCAAAAAAAGGAAAAAACCAAGGATTTATGGGTACTACAGTATTGAAGGGTAGAGGTATTTTACTTATTGATAGTATTGGAATGGACACAGAAATGGGTAAAATAGCAAATCTTTTAGATAACATTGAAGAAGATAAATCTCCATTAAGAGAGAGGTTAGACTCACTAGGTAAGATACTAGTAGCATTATGTTTAATAATATGTGCAGTTGTAACAGTGCTAGGAATATTAAGGGGTAATGAAATCACAGAAATGTTCTTATTAGGTGTTTCATTGGCAGTTGCAGCAATACCAGAAGGTTTAGCAGCTATAGTAACAGTAGCATTAGCATTAGGTGTTTCAAGAATGTTAAAGAAAAATGCGTTAGTTAGGAAATTACCAGCAGTAGAAACTTTAGGATGTACATCTGTAATATGTTCAGATAAGACAGGTACATTAACGCAGAATAAAATGACAGTAAAAGAAATTTATATTAATGGAAAGATACATGACTTAGATAAGGATCAATTGACCAATCATTCAACAATTATGAAAGCTTTAGTTTATTGTAATGATTGTAATTATGATTTTAATATTAAAAACATAGATAAGGCTTTGCATGGAGATCCAACTGAAACTGCATTGATAAAAGCATTTTTTAAGGATGTAAACTTATTAAAATCATTTGTATCTAATGCAAAAAGAGTATATGATATCCCTTTTGATTCTTCAAGAAAAATGATGAGTGTTATAGTTAGAGAAGGAACAAAAGAAGTATGCTACATGAAAGGTGCTCCAGAAAGAGTTATAGATAAGTGTAGTCATATACTTGAAAATGGAACTATAAGGCCTTTAACCAGTCAAAAGAAAAGGCAAGTTGCATCATATATAGAAGCAATGTCTAATAGAGCTTTAAGATGCATAGCAGCAGCTTATAAAGAAAATAATTTGATAAAGAGTGAAGCCTTAGAAAATAATATGATTTTTTTAGGAGTCGCAGGAAGTATTGATCCTCCAAGACTTGAAGTTAGAGATGCAGTATTAAAATGTAAACTTGCAGGAATTCAACCTGTGATGATAACTGGTGATCATAAAAATACAGCACTTGCAATAGCTAAATCAATTAATATTTGCAATACAGACGACCAAGCCATGACAGGAGAAGAAATTGAAATAATTAGTGATGAAGATCTTATGAAGAAAGTTAAAAGCGTAAGGGTATTTGCAAGAGTATCTCCACATCATAAGCTTAGAATAGTTAAAGCTTTTAAGAAGCAAAACAATATAGTTGCAATGACTGGAGATGGAGTTAATGATGCTCCTGCAATAAAGGAAGCAGATATAGGGATTGCTATGGGAATATCAGGAACAGATGTAACAAAGGAAGCAGCCTCAATGGTATTAATGGATGACAATTTTGCAACAATAGTATCAGCGGTAGAAGAAGGCAGAGTTATATATGATAATATAAGAAAATTCATAAGATACTTATTATCTTGTAACTTAGGAGAAGTATTAACTATGTTTCTAGCATCATTATTTTATTTACCTAATCCACTTACCCCAATACAAATATTATTTGTTAATTTAGCAACTGATGGATTACCAGCAATTGCTCTTGGAGTAGATCCAGCAGATAAAGATATAATGATGCAACAACCAAGAGAAAAGGGCGAAGGTATTTTCGCAAGAGGTCTATGGTCAAAAATTGTTGTAAGAGGATGTTTAATTGGAATTTGTACTTTGCTTTCATTTATGACTGGAAGATTATATGGAATGGATTTAGTTACATGTAGAACTCTTGCTTTAACAACACTAGTTATGTCTCAGTTATTACATGTTTTTGAGTGTAGATCAGAAAGACATTCTATTTTTGAAATTAAAGTATTTACTAATCCATATTTAGTTTTAGCAGTACTAGTTTCTATGATTATGGTATGTTCAATATTATATATTCCTTTTTTATCAGGAGTATTTAATACTGTAGCAATAAATCTTTTTCAATGGGGGATAGTTTTATTTTACTCAGGAATAATCTTCATGATAAATAGTTTATATCTATTTATAAAATCTAAAAAATAGTAAGTATATATTAGATATCAAATAAAAATATAGGGGTTAAATTTTAACTTCTATATTTTTATTTATACAAAGAAAAAAAGTGTTTTTAAAACAAAAACACTTGTGTTTATACAGAGGACGTGATAATATAAGGATAAAGGATAATAACCTTTGATTTGGGGTGATTTTATGAGGTTTATTAGTACCAGAGGAGAGGAGCATTATGTATCTTCTTCGCAAGCCATTATAAGGGGAATTTCTAAGAACGGCGGATTATATGTTCCAGAAGAATTCCCAAGATTATATGAAAAAATAAAAGATAAAGAAAATCTTAGCTATGAAGAAGTTTCTTTTGAAATTATTAAAGAATTTTTTACAGATTTCACTGAAGATGAAATTAAAATTGCCATTAATAAAGCATATAAAAATCGATTTAAAGTAATAGAGAAAAATGGATTTTTAGAATTGTATCACGGACCTACATCAGCTTTTAAAGATGCAGCTCTATTATTTCTTCCACAAATAATGAAAATTGCTAAAGAAAAGCAAAATATTAATGAAGAAATAGTTATTTTAGCAGCTACTTCTGGGGATACTGGAAAAGCAGCATTAGAAGGTTTTAGTGGAGTAGAAGGATTTAAAGTTATGGTGTACTATCCAAAAGATAAAGTAAGTGCGGTACAAGAAATGCAAATGGTAACACAGGAAGGTGAAAATGTAAATGTAGTTGGAATTAGGGGTAATTTCGATGAAGCACAAAGGGGCGTAAAAGAAATATTTGGGGATAATAGGTTTAAAGAAGAATTATTATCTAATGGATTTAGATTATCTTCTGCAAACTCAATTAATATTGGAAGATTAATTCCACAAATAATATATTATTTTTATGGATACTTTAAATTAGTAAATAAGCAAAAAATAGAATTGGGCGATAAAATAAATGTTGTAGTTCCCACTGGAAATTTTGGGAACATACTAGCTGCATATTATGCAAAGGAAATGGGGCTTCCTATTGCAAAATTTATATGTGCATCTAATGAAAATAAGATTTTAACTGATTTCTTTAAAGAAGGAGTATATGATAGAAGAAGAGAACTTGTAGTAACAGAATCTCCATCTATGGATATATTAGTTTCATCAAATTTGGAAAGGCTTTTGTTTGAAGCAAGCGGTAGAAATTCTGATGAAATAAAATCTTTAATGAAGGAACTGAACATTAATGGGGTATATAATATTAATGAAAAGTATAAAAGTTTTTTAAAAGACTTTTATGGAGAAAATGCTAACAAAGAAGAAGTTTATAAGGCAATAAAAGATTTATATAACAAAGAGGGCTATTTAATGGATACGCATACTGCTGTAGGATATGTGGTGTTAGATAAGTATATTAAAGCCACAAATGACACTACTCAATATTTGATAGCATCAACAGCAAGTCCATATAAGTTTCCAATAAGTATAATAAAAGCTTTAGAAATAGATAATGAAGAAAATGGAGATTTTGAAGCAATAGAAAATTTGAATAAGTTTTGTAAAATAAAAGTTCCTAATAATTTAATTGGACTAGATAATAAAGAAGTTCTTCATAATTTTGTCTGTGATTTTGGTGATATGAGACAAGCTCTTAAAGACTTTTTAGGAGGAAAACATGATAAAAGTTAAAGTACCGGCAACGTCAGCTAATATGGGACCTGGTTTTGATTCTTTAGGGATAGCTTTTGATTTGTATAATGAGTATGAATTTTCAGAAGGTGAAAATGGTATTAAATTTTATGGATTTAAAGAAGAATTTTGTAATGAAAAAAATATAGTTTATAAATCCATGAAGATATGTTTTGAAAAATACAATTTTAAACCTAAAGGGCTAAATATAAAGCTGATAAAAGAAGATATACCTATATCAAGAGGATTAGGATCGAGTTCTAGTTGTATAATTGCAGGGCTTTTAGGTGCTAACTATATTATGAATAACTTGTTGAGCTTAGAGGAACTTTTTAGAATTGGAGTTGAAATTGAAGGTCATCCAGATAATATAGCACCAGCTTTATTTGGTGGTATGGTAGTATCAGTTATGGAAGAAGATAATGTTATTTATAATAAGATAGACGTAAAAAATGGAATTAACTTTATTGCTTTAATTCCAAACTTTGAACTCTCTACAGCATTATCTAGAAGTGCTCTACCATCTAAGGTAGAATTTAAAGATGCTGTATATAATATAAGTAGGGTAGCCTTAATGATTTCCAGTTTTTCAAATGGAAGATATGATTTGCTGAAATATTGTTGTAAGGATTCAATTCATGAGAAATATAGAAGTCCATTAATAAAAGATTATGATTTAGTTTATAATAAGTGCATAGAACTAGGCGCTTTAGGATGTTTTTTAAGTGGAGCAGGGCCTACGATTATGGCAATTGTAAATAAAGATGATGAAAAAATATTTTTTAATATAAAAAAAATTTTAGAAAGCAAAAGTATTCATTGGGATATAAAAAAGCTTTGTATTAATAATCATGGGGCTATGACTTTTGAAGGAGATACTAATGAAAGGTAATTTTTTAGTTGTAGATAAAAGAGTTTTACCAGAAGTTTATGAGAAAGTAGTAGACGCTAAAAGGCTACTAAAGGAAGGTAAGGTTAAAGATGTTACCGAAGCGGCTAAAACTGTTAATATAAGTAGGAGTGTCTATTATAAATATAAGGATTCAGTTTTTGCTTTATCAGAAACTGAGCAGGGGCAGAAGGTAACTATTAATATGATGATAAATGATAATAAAGGTGTACTTTCAGGAATACTGAACTATATTTCAGAAGAAGGAGGAAGTATAATAACAATTAATCAAGGAATCCCCATGAATAAAAAAGCAAATTTAAGTTTGACAATTGATACTTCTTCACTTAAGGGAGATTTAAAAACTTTGCTTGAAGATTTATCTAAAGTAAAAGATGTGGAGAAAGTAGAGTTTGTAGCTATGGAATAAATTAAATAAGTTTAAAGCTTCTTTTTAGAAGTTTTGATATCTTGCAAATAGGTTGTTGAAGTGTGTATAGATTACATATATAGCAACCTTATTTTTATTTATAAAAAATCATAAATAAAAATGAAATCTTATTTTACAACGCAGGTTTACTAAATAAATTTAATTAAAGTTTTATTTTAATATAAAATGTAATTATTTATTAATAAAATATATAAAATATAATATAGTGATTTATAGGAGAATAGCTTTTGTTAGAAATATTATTATCCATATCAATGGTACTTTTAACTACAACTATAATACTTAT
>JAQCTH010000041.1 GCA_027686065.1 Clostridiaceae bacterium AF10-41 | reverse complement strand
GTAAAATAATAGAGATTCAAAAAGTTGAAGAAAGAATTAGATAATTAAAGCTTTTTTTTATAAATACAAAATTTATTGCTCTAATATTTAATAATGGTAATTCAAGCACTTAAATAAATCTTAGTAAAGATTGACAGAAGAAATTCTTTTAAATAAAATATTTACAGGAAAGAGGAGGGAATAATTATGGAGAAAAATAAAGGAAATATTTCAATACATACAGAAAATATTTTTCCAATTATAAAAAAATGGTTATATTCTGATAAGGATATATTTATTAGAGAGCTTATTAGCAATGGGTGTGATGCTATAAGTAAGTATAAAAGGTTAGTTTCATTAGGAGAAACACAAGAAAATGAAAATGAGAAATATAAAGTTATAGTTTCGTTAAATAAAGATAATAAAACTTTAAAAATTATTGATAATGGAATTGGAATGACAGAAGAAGAAATTAAAAAGTATATAACTCAAGTAGCATTTTCAGGAGCTGAAGATTTTATAGAAAAATACAAAGATAAAATGGATGAGGGTACAGATATAATAGGTCATTTTGGACTAGGATTTTATTCAGCATTCATGGTTGCTAAGAGAGTCCAAATAGATACATTATCTTATTTAAAAGAATCAGAAGCAGTAACGTGGATTTGTGATGGTGGTACAGAATATGAAGTATTTCCATGTGATGATAAAAAAGAAAGAGGAACAACTATAACTCTTTTTATTGAAGATGATAGCAATGAATTTTTAGAATTATATAAAGTGAGACAAATAATAGAAAAGTATTGTTCTTTCTTACCTATAGAAATATATTTAGAAGAAGAAGGACATGAGGTTAAAGAAGAAGAGAATAAACCTTTAAATGATATAACTCCATTATGGATAAAGTCTCCAAAAGATTGTACGGATGAAGAGTATAAAGAATTTTATAAAAAAGTATTTATGGATTTTAATGATCCATTATTTTGGATTCATTTAAATGTAGATTATCCATTTAATTTAAAAGGAATATTATATTTTCCTAAACTAAAGCATGAATTAGAAGCCACTGAAGGACAAGTAAAGCTATATAATAACCAAGTTTTTGTTGCTGACAATATAAAAGAAGTTATACCAGATTTCTTACTATTATTAAAGGGGACAATAGATTGTCCAGATTTACCTTTAAATGTTTCAAGAAGTTTCCTTCAAAAAGATAAAGATGTTGTAAAAATATCTAAGCATATAGTTAAAAAAGTGGCAGATAAATTAGTTGGATTATATAAAAATGAAAGAGAAAGCTTTAATGGTTTTTGGAAGGATATCCAAATATTTATTAAATATGGTTGTTTAAGAGATGAAAGTTTTTATGATAAGATAAAAGATATTATTATTTTTAGAAGATTAAATGGTGAATATATAACCTTAAATGAATATTTAGAAAATAATAAAGATAAACATGAGAATAAAGTTTTTTATGTGACAGATGAGAAACAACAATCACAATATATTAAAATGTTTAAAGAAGCAGATTTAGATGCTTTAATTTTAGATTGTTCAATTGATAATCATTTTATTAGCTTCTTAGAATCAAAAGAAAATAGTGTCACATTTGTTAGAATAGATTCTGACATTTCTGAAACACTTAAAAATGATGAAAGTGAAGATTTGAAAGAAGCAAATACTAAATTAGAAAAATTATTTAAAGAAGCAACTTTAAATAAAGTAAATAGTATTAAAGTTGAAAATTTGAAAAATTCAGGGACACCTGCTATTATACTAGTTTCAGAGCAATCAAGAAGAATGCTTGAAATGAGCAAAATGTTCGGCGGAATGGAAATGCCAAACATGTTTGTGGAAGAAAAAACTTTAGTTATAAATAATAATAACTCAATAATTAAAAAACTAGCATCATTAGATTATGAAAATAAAAAAGATGATATTAATTTAATATGTAAATATATTTTAGATTTAGCGTTAATATCTAATAAGGGATTAAATGCTGAAGAAATGAATGATTTTATTAATAGAAGTAATGAGTTATTAAATAAAGTAATAGAATTATAAAGTAAAATTAAAGGATATTAATAAAAAGATGGAGCCATTTAAAATTAATGGTTCTATTTTTTTATTAGTTTTAATATTGTATCGGTACAATGGACAAAATGCAATTATTGGATTATTATAAAATAAATAACTTAATAAAGAAGCAGGTGCACTTATGAATGGGGTAAAAAAGGTAGCAACAATAAATGATTTATCTGGAATAGGAAGGTGTTCATTAACAGTAGCACTTCCAATATTATCAGCTTTAGGGGTACAATGTTGTCCATTCCCGACAGCTATACTTTCTTCTCAGACTGAATTTGATAAATTTTCATTTTTAGATATAACTAATGAGATGAATAATTATAAAAAAGTTTGGAAAGAGTTGAATATAAATTTTGATTGTATATACAGTGGTTTTTTAGGCTCAGAAAAGCAAATTGATATAGTGTTAGATTTTGTATTAGATAATAAAAATTCTTTAATTGTTATAGATCCTGTTATGGGGGATAATGGGATACTTTATGATACTTTCACAGAAAATATGTGTAATAAAATGAAAAAGCTTATCTCTATTGCAAATATAGTAACACCAAATTTAACCGAGGCTTGTATATTAACAGGTGAATATTATAAAAAGGGTGAGATATGTGATGAAAAAATAAAAGAAATTGCAGTTAAAATATCAGAAATGGGTCCTAAAAAAATTATTATTACAGGAATAATAAGAGAAAATAAAATTTATAATTTTGCTTATGATAAAGAAGAAGATGAAGTTTTTGTGGTAAAGCAACATTTTAATAATGAGTCTTATAGTGGAACAGGAGACATATTTACATCAATAATTATAGGATTATTATTAAGTGGGCATGAATTAAATTTTGCTATTAGAGAAGCTTCTAACTTTATATATGAAGCTATTCAATATACATCACAATTTAAAACTAATCCTAAAGAAGGTATAATGTTTGAAGCATTTTTAAAGGAGTTGATTTTGATAAATGAAAGAAAATATTAAAACAAGAAGTTTAGTAATAACAGCACTTTTCGCAGCACTAATATATGTAATAACAGCATTTTTGCATATTCCTACCGGGTTTAACGGAGGATATATTCATTTAGGTGATATTCCTATATATTTAGCAGCTGTATTATTACCTACACCTTATGCTATGATATCAGCAGCAATAGGGGCTGGGCTTTCAGATGCATTATCTGGTGGAATGCTTTGGGTTTTACCTACAATAATAATTAAGCCAGTTATGGTAATATTTTTTACATCTAAAGAAAATAATATTATTTGCAAAAGAAATATAAGTGCTGTATTTTTGGCAGGAATAGTAGGTTGGTTTGGATATTATTTGGCGGGAGCAATTATATCAGGAAATTTTATAGCACCACTTGCAACTTTTTTTATGGAGTTAATACAACCTATAGCAAGTGGTATAATATTTTTAATGCTTAGTTATTCTTTAGATAGAATAAAAATTAGAAAAAGATTATCTTTACAAGTAAAGTAATTTAAATATTATAATAGCAAGTATAATAAATATGGCTGTCCTTGTGACAGCCATATTTATTATTAATCATTATCAATTATTTTAAAGAATAAATCTTCTATATTACCCATTTCGTTATATTTTTCTTTTAAATATTCCTTGCTTCCAGAGTCTACTATCTTACCTTCTTTCATTAAAATCATAGTATCACTAATTTCTTCCATTGAAGCTAATATGTGAGTACTAACCAGTATGGTCTTACCAAGAGATTTTATTTTAGATAGCATATCTCTAAATTCCTTTATTCCATTTGGATCTAAGCCTACAAATGGCTCATCAATTAAAATTATATTTGGATCATGAATTAAGGCCATTATAATAGAAACCTTTTGTTTCATACCTTTAGATAAATCTTTAGCAAGAGAATCTTTCTTATTAGATAAGTTGAAAATATTCATTAAATCTTCAGCTTTGCTTGTCCAATCTTTGATTTTATAAGCTAGAGCTATAAATTTAAAATGTTCCCAAACTGTTAATAAATTATATAAATCAGGTGTTTCTGGTATATATGCTAAGGTTTCTCTTATAGTTCTATCTTTAGTAGACTTGCCATCTATTAAAACATCGCCGCAATCTTTTCTTAATAGAGAAAGTATGCATTTTAAGGTTGTAGTCTTACCAGCACCATTTGGACCACATAATATGGCTATTTCTCCAGTATTTAAACTAAATGATATATTATCAATTGCTTTATTTTTCTTAAATGATTTAGATAAATTTTTTACTTCTAACATATTTTCCTCCTATTAATTCTTAATACTCTATAAGATCGAATAGTTTATTGCATAATAATATTAATAAACCTAGATAAAGACCTATGATTACAGTTAATACTCCAAAAGCTATATAAGTATTAAGTGTTAATCCATATGCAGCTCCAGTTGCTAAAAACGGAATCATTATAATTATCATTAATACAAAAGTTGCAAGCATTCCAGGGCCAGATTCATTATCTTTTGGCATAAGAAGTATCAATATTAAATTAAGCAATTTTATCACAAGAGAAAATGCTAGTGTTAGTATATAACATCCTATTCCTAAGATTAAGAATTCTGAATTTAAAACAATTGAAGGTATAAGCATTATACTAATTCTAATTAGTAATACTAAAAGCTCATCTAAGATTGTAGAAAGAATTTTATTTATTGGTTTTCCGGGAATAATGTATATATACACATTTTTTAATTCTCTAGACAGTTCGGAAAAGTTAGATGAAATAAGTCCTATATAAACTGTTCCCACTGAAATTGCTATAATTGGAATTAATTGATTTCCTTGTAATGTTATATATCCACCTATACCACCAATAATAATGTTAACTAAGAATAATAAATATTTCTTTAATGAAGTTTGTTTTCTCTTTCTAATAATAGAAGATTTCCAATATAACGATAGCACTCCCCATCTTTCTTTAGAGTTGCCTTTTAAATTAACATTTTTAATTTCCTTTTCCATTTGCGAATGAACATCTTTTTTATTATTTTTTAATTGCTTAATCCTTTCGTTTTGCACAGATACTTTTTCAGCTATTTCTTCATAATAGTCAGTATTCAGAGCTGTAAATAAAAAGCAATTAAGCATAGTTAATGCAAGTAAGTACACTATATCAAATACTGGTGGTGTAATTGTTTCGGTTAAAAGTAATGACATAAAGTTTATAATAGAATAAATTACAGGTATCTTAACTAGAAAACTATCAAAAATAGAAATAGATAATTCAACAAAGTTAAAGTCAAATGTCCAAAGTTTATATAAATAAAATAAAACTATTAAGCATGTAACACCTTGTAATATGTAGGATATAATCTTAAAATTTTTTACTAGACCTGTTTTAACTTTTAATGCAAAAAACAAATATGATAATGAAATAAATAATAGGAATATAAAGAAGAATCCTAAGGCTATTGGTAATAATCCTATTAAGGATAAATTGGTTGAAGCCAAAAGCATAAGTATTATGAAAAGAATACTTAAGAAGAAACTAGCTACGCCTTTTATAGCACTACGAGCCATTGAATAAAAGAGTATTACCTTATTATTTAATGGAGAAGGAAATAAATAACTAATATCTGAAATCGAAAAGTTACTTGGGGCATAATCATTTAAATAATGTGCTAAAACCAGTAGTATAATTATAATAGATAGCACAGTTATTACTCCAAGAGAAGCTTGTTGAATTTCTGATGTTATAGATATTTTAGATTCATTTTTAAATATTGAAATTATAATCGAAGAAAAACAAATTCCAAAGAAAATAATAATTGAAAATAGCTTTTTTAGAAATATAATTGGATTAGTGAAAATTTGAAAAAAGAAATTTTTAATTTTTAAAAGATCTAAATATATTAAAACTTTTAAATCATTCATTTAAATACCTCCCAAAGTTGTTTGTTAAATTATAACAAATAATATTATATATAACAAGAAGAATGTTAAATCATAGTTAATACCTTAAATATGACTACTTTTTTAATAATGATTATTTGACATGAATTATTATAAAATATATGATTATAATACATAAAACATAAGAAGGATACGGTGGTGAAGGCAATGAATTTTTCTAATATTCAACATAGATTTATAAATCATAAAAAGTCAGGATATCAATTATTGAAAGGTAATGAAGGTACAGGAAAGAGTACTGCATCAATATATAAAACAATAAATTTAGAAAATAATTATTGTATTTATGAGGAAGATAAGATTTTATTTGTAACATATAACTACAATAAAGTTTATAAAGCTACGGAACTTTATAAAAAAGAAAGTGGTAGGAATTATTTTTATTCATTATTTTCATTAGAAAAAGATAGGGTAAATATTGTATCAATAGAAGAACTTATTGATACATATTCTAAAGCATTTAGAAGAGAAAAAGGACTAGCTATACAGGTTATAGATAAAATAAAGTCTTTAGAAATTTTGAAGGACTTAGAGAATGAGATAGTATTATTTTATAAAAAATCTAAATTCCTTAAAAAGGTAAGAATTGAATTTATATTAGAAGAAATTCTATGGATTAAAGCAAGTAATCTTTCTAAAAAGGAATATTTAGAAGTTGATAGAAAAGGTAGAGGGGGAAGAATTAAGAAATCTTCTTATACAAGAGAAGCTATCTATAAAATTAAAGATTTATATAATGATAATTTAATTACTAAAGGATATATGGATGAATATGATCATGTTTTATATGCTATCTTGTATATAAATAATCATGGAGGCTTGTATAGTCATATTATATTAGATGATATGGAGAAGTTTACTAAGGGTGAAATAGATTTTATAAAATCTATCTATAAAAATATGTCTCATTCTTCATTTATTTTTGTGCTAAATAGTGAACTCAATAATACAGAAAATTCTTGGATGATTAAAGGAAGAAAAGTAAATACTTTAGGAGTTGATGTAAAAGGAAAAAGTTTTAACTTCAAAGTCAAATATGATGTAAGGAGGAAGAATCAATTAGATACAGTTGAAAAATATAAATATATTAACTTAAAAAATAAAGCAATTGTAGAGTTTAATATAGATACTGCTTCCAATAAAAAAGAAATATTTGAAGGAAATGATGTTTGTTATAATGAAAATGAATTAGAAGATATTCCAATGTTTAGTAACATAGCAGCTGGAACACCTATAGAAATGAATGATAATATAGAAGGTAATTTTTATATACCAAAGTATTGGATTGAAAGAGGAAAAGATATATTTATCTTAAGAGTAAAAGGGGATTCTATGGTGGAAAAAGATATCTGTGATGGTGATTTGGTTGTTATTAAAAAACAAGTTACCGCAAATAACAATGAAATAGTAGCTGCGAGTTTGGATGGGGAGGCAACACTAAAAACATTAAACTTAAATGGTGCTTCACCTAAGTTAATGCCAGCCAATTCTTTATATGCTCCAATTAACTTAGAAAATAAAGAAGTAAATATATTAGGAGTGGCAATTGGAATAATAAAACAGGATTTATCTAACAATTAAAAAATATAAATAGTTATATATTAAATTATATTTATTATGAAATAAGATTTTAAATTTAGAAAACTTCACAAATGATATCTTTTATAAATTATAACGATTAAAGATATTTATAAAAATATTTTCTGGGAAATAAAGTAAATTAACATAATAATGCTTTTTTACTAATACATATTCTATATACGATAAAATGTAGAGGAGGTTTTTTATGAATTTAGAATTTTTAAATGATAAAAAAAGAAAAATATTAGATAATATTAATTATGCTAAAAACTCTGATATAAATAAGGTCTCAGCAATACTTATGTGTAATGATGGAGAGGTGCAAAAAGAATTATTATCTTGGTTAGTCTTAGAGGGATATAAAGTTTCATTAATAAAAGATGAAATAAATATTTTAACAATTGAATGGTAAGAAAAATGACTAACAACATTGATAAAAATATAAATAAAACGTATAATTAACCATATAAAGAGTTAGGGGAAATAGAAATGTAGAAGGTTGGGGTGAGGTTTGTTATGCTATCTATAATATTCATTTCTGTTATTTGTATAATATTTATAGTATTAGGAGTAGCTATTAGTAAATATAAATGTTACTGGTTAATATCAGGATATAATATGCAGTCTAAAGAAGAAAAGTCTAAAGTAGATATCGAAAAAATAGCAAAACATATGGGAAGAATGTGTTATTTAATAGCCTTTTTAATATTTATAGGAGCTATAGTTTCAAAATATTTTCAAATTTCTATATTACCTTTTATAATTACTTTATTAATTATTGTATTTGGGTATTTAATATATATGCAAAAGTTTGATCATAATAAAAAGAGCAAATCAGAAATAATGGTAATGGTAGTTATAGGATTTATAACATTTGCTATTATGATTATAACATTTTCATTTGGCAATGAACCCAATAATATTATAATTAAAGAGGACTCTATAGTTATAGATGGAAGCTATGGAATTACTTTGAAAAGAGAAGATATAAAAGAAATAAAACTTGTAGATAATATTCCGGAAATGGGATTTAAGAGTAATGGATATAGTGATGGTGGTGCTATTAAAAAAGGTGATTTCAAGTTGAAAAATGGAGAAAAAGTTAAACTTTATGTCCAAAGTAATAAAGGACCATACATTAAAATCTCAACGGTAAATGTTGATGTATATATAAATTATAAAGATATATCTTTAACAAACCAATCATTTAATAATTTAAAATAGCTGAGATAGAGAAGCTTAGATGGCTTTTCTATTTTTTTATAATTAAAATTAAATAAGTCATAAATATGAAATAATTAAGGAATAAATATGGTAGTATAATAAATAATAAAGTTATGAAAGATAATTAATTTTATAATATTTAGTATTTGGAGATTTATTATGATAATTGAAAAAGAATTTTATAGACAAGGGGCTATTGAAGTAGCCGAAAGCATATTAGGACACTACTTAGTTAGAGAAATTGATGGTATAAAAATTAAATCTATAATAGTAGAAACAGAAAGTTACATAGGAGCTACAGATAAAGCTTGTCATGCTTATAACTATAAAAGAACAGAAAGAACAAAACCTTTGTTTGAAGAAGGTGGAATAGCATATGTTTATTTTATTTATGGGCTATATCATTGTGTTAATATAGTAACTAATATAAAAGATGAACCAGAGGCGGTTTTAATAAGAGCTGTTGAGCCTATTGATAATTTTGATTATTTATCTAATATTAGATTTAAGAAAAATTATAGTGAATTAACAAACGTACAAAAGAGAAATTTAACTAATGGACCATCTAAGCTATGTATTGCTTTAAATATTACAAGAGAAGATAACTATAAAAAGCTATACCGAGATAATGGATTATACCTAGAATATAATGAAAGAAAAAATATTGAAATAGCTAAAACCACTAGAGTAGGAATAGATTACGCTGAAGAAGCTAAGGATTTTAAGTGGAGATTTTATATTAAAGATAATTTATATGTTTCAAAAAAATAAATATAAGAAAATGAATATTTATATTAAAGAGGAAAAAACTATTAGTGATTATGAACTAAGGAGGAAGTTAAAATGAAGTTTAAAAAATCATTAATAGCAATTTGTTTAATGACTATTTTTTCAGGAATTTTAGTTGGAGCAAAACCTGAGAAAGCAATATCAGCTAAAAGTCCAGTTGTAATAGGAGAAGTATTAGAGGTTCAAAAAGCAGATGATGGTAATACAAGAGTTACTATACAAGGTTATATGAAGGGAAAAGAAGTTAGTAGAATAACTGTAGTTGGGATGATAGATAATGAAACGAAAGTTATGAATTCAACAAATGATAAAGAAGAAGATATAGTTATTGATAAGGGAGATCTTGTATATGCAAGAGTAAATGAAGCTATGACTAAGTCAGAGCCACCACAAACAGTTATTAAAAGAATATTTATTACTAAGAATAAATAGAAATTTTATTCAAATGCCTTTATAATATAAATGGAGGATGTACTATGACAAATATAAAAAAAGAAGAATTAAAAAGTAAGTTAACAGAAATTCAATATAAAGTTACACAGGAAAATGCTACAGAGCCACCTTTTATAAATGAATATGATGATAATTTTAAAGAAGGAATTTATGTAGATATAGTTTCTTTAGAACCATTATTTATGTCAACAGATAAATTTAATTCTGGTTGTGGATGGCCAGCTTTTTCAAAACCAATAGATAGAAAGTTAATTAAAGAGAAAGTAGATAAAAGTCATGGCATGGTTAGAACAGAAGTGAGAAGCAAAAATTCGGATTCTCATTTAGGTCATGTATTTTGTGATGGACCAGAAGAATTAGGTGGTCTTAGATATTGTATTAATTCTGCAGCATTAAAATTTATACCTAAAAATCAAATGAAAGAAGAAGGTTACGAAAAATATTTAGAGTTATTTGAAAATAAATAGTAAAGGTGGTATCCACTTTTACTTTTTATTTAAATCAAAACAAAGGAAATAATTTACATAATGAATCTGGTTTTGTTATAATTAAGGGACAACCTATAAATAATTATTTAAATAGTTGCATGGGGGAAGAATATGAGCAATAGAGATAAAACTACTAAAAGAAGAAATAGTAAAACTAAAAGTATTTATTCAAGAGAAAGAGCATTATATAGCAGTATAATTATTTGTATAATATTTTTATCTTTAATAGGAAGGCTAACTTATATTATGATATATAAAAATAAAGAATACAAGCATATGGCTCAAGGACAATGGAACTCTCAAGTAACTGTAGAAGCAAATAGGGGAGACATAAAAGATAGAAGTGGATCAATACTAGCAACTTCAATAGATGTATATAGAGTAGATTTAGATTTAAAAGCAATAGATACATATATAACAGATGAAGAAATTACAAAAGATAAAGTTGTAGAAGATCTAGCTGCTGCTTCAGGATTAACGAAAGATGAGGTAAATAAAAAGTTTAATCCAATTAATGAAGAAGGAGTTGAAGTAAAAACTAGTACTCTTATTACTGGAATTGAAAAAGAAGTTGCTGATAAAATTAAGGCTTTAGATATATATGGAGTTATTATTTCAATAAACCCAAAAAGATACTATCCAAATAATAAATTTTTAGCCCATGTATTAGGTGGTGTAAATTCTGACAATGTTGGATTAAACGGAGTGGAACTTGAGTATAATGATCAGTTAAAGGGGTTAGTAGGATATAAAATAGCACAAATAGACGGTTCACTAAGAGAATTACCATTCCAAACTGTAAAATATGCGAGTCCTGTTAACGGTAATGATGTTATGTTGACTATAGATGAGAATATTCAATTAATGGCAGAAAAAGCTGCTGAAAAAGGATTTGAAGATAATAAAGCTAAAGAAGTTTCAATAATAGTTATGAATCCCAATAATGGTGAAATCTTAGCTATGGTAAATAAACCAGATTTTAATCCCAATAATCCGTATGAAGAATACGAAAATTTTGATGGAGAAAATGATTTTGAAAAACTTCAAAATATGTTTAGAAATAGTGCTATAAGCAATAATTTTGAGCCAGGATCAACATTTAAAAATATTACTATGGCGGCTGCAATAGAAGAAGGAGTTGCACATGAAAATGATACATTTTATTGTGATGGAGGAGTGAAATTTGGATCAACAACTATAAAATGTTGGAATACAGCTGGACATGGAACTCAAACTCTTCCTCAAATATTACAAAATTCTTGTAATGTAGGATTTATGGAATTAGGATCTAGATTAGGTAGTGCAAAGTTAAGAGAATATATAGATAAATTTGAATTTGGTAAATTAACTAAGATTGACCTTCCTGGTGAATCAGAGGGAATAATAAAGTCAGTAAGTGATATGAGTGAAATGGACTTGGCAACTATATCTTTTGGACAAACTAATACCGTAAACAGTATTCAACTTATGAGAGCATTCAATGCAATAGCAAATGGAGGAACTTTAATTCAACCTCATATGATGAAAGAGATATCTCATAAGGCTAACAATGGAACAAAAGTTATAGATGAACAATTTAGGCCAATTATAGAGAAAAATATAATTTCAGAATCAACAACAGCAACATTAAGAGATTATTTAGAAAGAACTATAAATCAAGGGCAGGAAATAGGTGCCTTTATGGGGAAAGATAGAAGAGTTGGAGGAAAGACAGGAACAGCTCAAAAAGTTGATCCTATATTAGGAGGATACTCAGAGGATAAATATATAGCATCTGTAGTTGCTCTATATCCTGTGGAAAATCCACAAGTAACTATATTTATAAAAGTTGAAGATCCAAGTGCAGGACAATATTATGGTGGACCAGTAACTACTCCAATATTAAAATCATTATTATCTGAGATATTTACTTATATGGATTCTCAAGTTTATACTGAAAGATATTTAGAGAAAAATAAAGTAGTAGTACCTGAATTAAGAGGAAAATCAGTTAATGAAGCTAAAAAAATATTAGAAAATAGTAAATTAAATATAGATATAGGAAAAGATGCTTCAAAAGTAAATAATATGGAACCATATCCAGGGTCATTAGTTGAGGAAAACTCTCTTATAAGTTTAAATGTAGATGATTATAAGAATGATATTGATAAACTTATAATGCCAGATTTAAAAGGTAAAACTTTAGAAGAAGCAGTTAATATTTTAAATAGTTTAGAAATAGCATATAAGACTAATGGAAGTGGAGTAGTAGAGAGTCAAGATGTTATTGCAGGGAAATTGATTGAAAAGGGAACGAAAGTAAAATTAGATTTGAAATAAAAAGATAGTAGGAGATAAGATGGATAAAGTAAGAGAATTAAGTATAAAAGGGAGAAGAAGCCGGTCAACTTTAAGAAGAAAGAAAATTAAAATGAAAAATATTGACTATAGTTTGCTATGTGCTATATTAGTGTTGCTAGTTATAGGAATAGTTATGGTATATTCATCAAGCTCATACTACGCCTTATACCAAAAAGATGTATATAATTCAGATTTTTATTTTTTTAAAGAAATAACATGGTCTGTAGTAGGTATAATAGGAATGATTGTTACAATGTCTATAGATTATCATATTTATAAGAAATGGACACCGTGGATAGTGATAATTACATTAGGTTTATTAGTGGTGGTTTTATTTGCGGGTGCAGATATAAATGGAGCTGTTAGATGGATAAGACTTGGACCATTATCATTTCAACCATCTGAGTTAGCAAAATATGTGGTTGTGCTTTATTTAGCATTATTAATAGATCAAAGAAAAGGAAAAATAAAGAAATTTGGAGAAGGAACAATATTTTATTTAGCTATAGCAGCAGTTTTTGCAGTACTAATATTACTTGAAAAAAACTTAAGTATAACGGCTATAGTTATGATGGTTGCATTTGTTATGATATTGGCAGGTGGAGCTAAAATAAGTCATTTACTCTCACTTATTCCAATTGGGTTAACAGCTGGAATGGGATTGATTTTTGTAGAAAGTTATAGGCTAAAAAGACTTACAAGCTTTTTAAATCCATGGGCAGATACATCAGGAGATAGCTATCAGCTTGTACAATCTCTTTATGCCCTTGGATCAGGTGGATTATTTGGGGTAGGGCTTGGTAATTCAAGGCAAAAAGCTCTTTTTATGCCTGAGCCACATAATGACTTCATATTTGCTATTATAGGTGAGGAATTAGGACTTATAGGATGTATATTTATAATTTGTCTTTTTATCTTTATAGCAATAAAGGGGACGTCTATAGCAGTTAAGGCAAGAGACAATTATGGATATTTACTTGCTATTGGAATAATTTCAGTAATTTCTATACAAGCTATAATAAATATTGCAGTTGTAACTGGTTCTATGCCTGTAACAGGGGTCCCAATGCCTCTTATAAGTTACGGTGGAACATCTTTAGTCTTTAATTTATCGGCAATTGGGATATTATTAAATATTTCAAGACAATGTAAAGAAGAGGAATTAAATTGATAAATAATGTATATATTTATTATATAAGTTTATATATTTTAAATATTTATTAAGTTAATGGAAAAAATTTATATATAGATGTATAATGGATGCATATTAAAAACTATAAAAATATGTTTGGAGGAGATGACTATGAAGACAATTATTTTAACAGATTCTTGTTGTGATTTACCTATAGATTTTGTGAAAGAAAATAATATAGAAGTAATGCCACTTAGTGTTAATATAAAAGGTGAGGAAATTAAAGATGATTTAGGTCAGAGTATAGAGTATAAAGCGTTTTATGATATGATAAGAGCAGGCGAAATGCCATCAACATCACAGGTTAACGCATATGAATTTACGGAGGTCTTTAAGAAATATTCTAATCAAGGCTATTCAATAATTTATATAGGTTTTTCATCAGCATTAAGTGGATGTGTAAATAGTGCTAGAATAGCAAAAGAAAATATTGAAGGAGACATTTCTTCGGCGGATATAACTATAATAGATACAAAATGCGCATCTATGGGATTAGGGCTTGTAGTTTATTATGCAGCTAATATGCTTAAAAATGGCTCAAGCAAAGATGAGGTAGTAACTTGGATAGAGGATAATAAATTAAAAGTTAATCATTGGTTTACAGTAGATGATTTAAATCATTTAAAAAGAGGTGGAAGGGTGTCTAGCACTGCTGCCATAGTAGGAACTATGTTAAATATAAAGCCTATATTACATGTAGACGATGAAGGAAGATTAATACCTGTGTCTAAAGTGAAGGGAAGGAAAAAATCAATTAAGGGATTGCAAGAAAGTCTAAAAGAAAGAATTATAAAACCAGAAGAACAAACAATATTTATAAGTCATGGAGATTGTTTAAGTGAAGCTGAACATTTAAAGGATTTAATTTTAAATGAAGTACAGGTTAAGGAAGTTATTATAAACAATGTAGGGCCAGCAGTAGGTTCACATTCAGGTCCAGGGACAATTGCTTTATTTTTTATTGGAGAGAATAGATAATAAAATAAATATATAAGTTAATAAGTTTATTGGTATTATTCATTAGTATTTAAAAAAAATTAATATATTTTAAGAGTTATCTAGAATTAGTTTAGAATTAGTTTTGGATAACTCTTTTATATATTAGATAAAATTAGTAATAGTTATATTTTATACTGTTATTTACTTTAATCAATAAATTGAATAAGTTGAATTATTTTTTAGATAATGTTAAAGTGTAGTATAGATAAAATATAATTATCATGATTTAAGAAAAATGGCATTGGAGGGTTTGGTTGTATGTATGAATACATAGTAGGGATATATAAAGGGATATATAAAGATTATATTATTATTGAAAATAATGGAATCGGATACAAAATATTTACATCAGGAGCAACTATGTCATCTATGCCTAAAGTTGACGAAGAAGCTAAACTTTATATTGAGCAAATAGTAAGAGAAGATTTTATAGGGTTATATGGATTTAATTCCAGAGAAGAACTTGAAATGTTTAAGTTACTTCTTTCTATAAATGGAGTTGGCTCAAAAGCCGCTTTATCATTATTGTCTATTAGTAGAATAAATAACTTAAAATATGCAATAATGATGGGAGACGAAAAGCATCTTTGTAGAGCCCCTGGGATTGGAAAGAAGACAGCGGCAAGAATAATACTAGAGCTTAAAGATAAAATAAAGAAAGAAGAAATGATTAGCGGAAGTCAAGACTCAGGAGATTTTGAAGATTTAGTTCCAAACAATGCAAGTAACATAGCAGAAGCATTAGGAGCACTTTTAGCTCTTGGTTATTCAGAAAAAGAAGCAGAAGCTTCGATTAAAAAAGTTGATAAAACAGATACATTAGAAAATATAATAAAAAATTGCTTAAAGGTTCTTATGGGATAGAGGTGAACTATGGAAAGAATAATAACACCACAAGAAATCTTTGAAGATGGTAATACTTTAAGTTTGAGACCTCAAAGTTTAGGTGAATATATAGGTCAAGATAAAGTTAAGGAAAGGTTAAGCATATTTGTAAAAGCAGCTCAAAATAGAAATGAAGCATTAGATCATGTATTGCTATATGGTCCGCCTGGTCTTGGAAAAACTACATTAGCTAATATAATAGCAAAAGAAATGAATGGAGAACTAAAGATAACGTCAGGTCCAGCAATAGAAAGAGCTGGAGATTTAGCAGCAATATTAACTACTCTTAAGGATAACGATGTTTTATTTATAGATGAAATTCATAGATTAAATAGAAATGTAGAAGAAATACTTTATCCAGCTATGGAGGATTATGTTCTTGATATTGTTATAGGAAAAGGAGCAGCAGCAAAATCTATAAGATTAGATTTGCCTAAGTTTACTTTAATAGGAGCAACTACAAGAATAGGTATGTTAACAGCTCCATTAAGGGATAGATTTGGAGTTCTTTGTGATATGCAATACTATACAGAGGAACAGCTTAGAGAGATTATAATTAGATCTGCTTTTGTATTAAAATGTGATATAACAGAAGAAGGAGCATATGAGCTTGCAAGAAGGTCTAGGGGAACTCCAAGAATAGCAAATAGATTACTAAAAAGAGTTAGAGACTATGCAGAGGTTTACTCAGATTCTCTTATAAGTTATAAAGAAGCAAAAGCTGCACTTGAGCTTCTAGAAGTAGATGATAAGGGGTTTGATAGAGTTGACAATAAAATTTTAGAAGCAATAATAGATAATTTTAATGGAGGACCTGTAGGTATAGAAACCCTTTCGTATTTTATAGGAGAAGAGCTTGGAACTGTAGAAGATGTTTATGAACCATATTTATTACAAACTGGATTCATAGTAAGAACATCAAGAGGAAGAGTTGCTACAGAAAAAGCATATAATCATTTAGGAAGAAATAAGGGAAAAAGAAAAGTGACAGGAGAACAACAAAGATTATTTAAAGAATAATTTAATTACTAAACAAAATGGATTGGGAGAAGAAAAATGAAGGTAAGCGATTTTGATTTTTATTTACCAGAGGAATTAATTGCACAACACCCATTAGAAAAGAGAGATTCTTCTAGGTTAATGATTTTAGATAAAAAAACTGGCATTATAGAGCATAAATATTTTCATGATGTAATAGAGTATTTAAATGAAGGTGATACTTTAGTTTTAAATAATACAAGGGTTATGCCAGCAAGATTGATAGGTGAAAAAGAAGAAACTGGTGGTAAGATTGAATTTTTATTACTGAAAAGAATTCAAGGAGATAAATGGGAATGCTTAGCTAAACCAGGTAAAAGAGCAAAAGTTGGGCAAAAATTTACTTTTGGTGAAGGTAAATTAACTTGCACTGTAGTTGATATTGTGGAGGAAGGAAATAGAATAATAGAATTTTCTTATGATGGTATTTTCGAACAAGTACTTGATGAATTAGGGGAAATGCCACTACCACCATATATTACAGAAAAACTTGAAGACAAGGAAAGATATCAAACAGTATATTCAAAAGAAAAGGGATCAGCAGCAGCACCAACAGCGGGATTACATTTTACAGAAGAATTATTAAAACAAATTAAAGCTAAAGGAGTTAATATTGCGTATTTAACTCTTCATGTTGGGCTTGGAACCTTTAGGCCTGTAAAAGTAGAAGATATAAATGAACATATAATGCATTCAGAATACTACTTGTTAGATAAAGAAAATGCAGATATTATAAACAAAACTAAAAAGAATGGGAATAAGGTAATAGCTGTAGGAACTACTTCTACAAGAACATTAGAAACAATTGGAGATGAAAATGGTTTTGTAAATGAGCAAAGTGGCTGGACAGATATTTTTATTTATCCAGGATATAAATATAAGGTTATTGATGAGTTGATAACTAATTTTCATTTACCTGAATCTACTTTAATAATGTTAGTTTCAGCTTTAGCAGGTAAGAAAAATGTTATGAATGCATATAATGAGGCTGTTAAAGAAAAATACAGATTTTTCTCCTTTGGAGATTCTATGTTAATAAAAGAGTAAACGAAAAGAGGAAGTGAAATTTTGAGTAAGAAAAGATATACTTTACTAAAAAAGGATGGAAAAGCAAGAAGAGGAAGATTTGAAACTTCTCATGGAACTATAGAGACTCCTGTATTTATGAATGTTGGCACTCTAGCAGTTATAAAAGGTGCAGTATCAACAACGGATTTAAAAGAAATAGGATGTCAAGTAGAATTATCTAATACATATCATTTACATTTAAGACCATCTGATAAGGTTGTGGCAAGTCTTGGAGGATTACATAATTTTATGAATTGGGATAGACCAATACTTACAGATTCAGGTGGGTTCCAAGTATTCTCACTATCAGGAATGAGAAAGATAAAAGAAGAAGGAGTTTATTTCTCATCACATATAGATGGTAAAAAGATATTTATGGGACCCGAAGAATCAATGCAAATTCAAAGTAATTTAGCTTCAACTATAGCTATGGCTTTTGATGAGTGTATTCCAAACCCATCTACAAGAGATTATGTAGAAAAATCAGTGGCGAGAACAACAAGATGGCTTGAAAGATGTAAAAAGGAAATGGACAGATTAAATTCACTTCCTGAAACTATAAATAAAGAACAAATGCTATTTGGAATCAATCAAGGTGGATGTTACGAGGATATAAGAATTGAGCATGCAAAGACTATAACAAAAATGGACTTGGATGGCTATGCAATAGGCGGATTGGCTGTTGGAGAAACCCATGAAGAAATGTATAGGATAATAGATGCCGTTGTGCCATACTTACCAGAAGATAAGCCTATATACTTAATGGGTGTTGGAACTCCAAGTAATATATTAGAAGCTGTTGATAGAGGAGTGGATTTCTTTGATTGTGTTCTTCCGGCAAGGAATGGTAGACATGGTCATGTTTTTACCAAAGAAGGTAAAATAAATTTGATGAATGCAAAATTTGAATTGGATACAAGACCAATAGATGAAGGATGTCAGTGTCCTGCTTGTAAAAGTTATACTAGAGCTTATATAAGGCATTTATTTAAGGCTAAGGAAATGCTTGCTTTGAGGCTTTGTGTTTTACATAATCTTTATTTCTATAATAAGCTTATGGAAGAGATTAGGGGTGCAATTGATGGAGGATACTTTAAGGAATTTAAAGATCAAAAATTAAAAGAATGGAACGGAAAAGCATAAATAATTAAATGTATGTTAACATAATTGACAGTAGAATATAAATGATATATAGTTTTTATTGTGAATTAATAGTTATTTTATGAAGGGAATGAGGGCTGTATGCAAATATTATCAATTGTATTGCCATTCGCATTAATGTTTGGTATTATGTATTTTTTATTAATATTACCAGAGAAAAAAAGAAATAAGAAATATAATGAAATGATATCCTCTCTAGAAAAGAATGATGAAGTAGTAACTAGAGGTGGAATTATGGGGAAAATAATAATAGTTGAGGATAACTATATTATTTTAGAAACTAGTGCTGAAAGAACTAAATTAAAAGTAACGAAAAATGGTATAGCAACAAAAGTAAATAAAGAAACAGAATAAGAATAAAGCCCCCTAATGGCTCATAAAATGAGTAGTAGGGGGTGAAATTTTTATGGATTGGACAAATTATTTTAAAAATGTACTAAAGGGAGTTATTTGGGCACTTATGATTACATTCTTAGTAACAGCGATATTTTCGCTATTTATGAATAGAATTACATTAGGAGAAGGTATATTTAATGTGATTTATGTAGTCATATCGTGCTTAGCTTTAGTAGTAGGGTCTATAGTTGCAGTAAAAGCCCAGGGCAGTAAAGGTTGGGTAGTTGGTTTAGCAGTAGGATGTGTTTTTTACATAGCTCTATATATAATAGGAATTATATTTGGTGCAGAACCAACATTAGGAATGTATGACTTTATTAAATTTACTTTATGTGTGTTTATAGGGTTACTTTCAGGAATGCTTGGAGTAAATCTATAAGTAAAATTTTGTTAATCAAAATAATGAAAAGTGAAAAAGTGAAAGAGTTGCTGTTTCTTAATTCTTTTGTTTTTTCATTTTTCTTTATTAATTTTCAATGAAATATAATAATATTGCACTAATAAAATTTAATTAGCAATTAAATAAATTCACTTGCAATTCATGTATAATGAATTTAATTAAACATAAAATAAGTTAAAATTAAAAATACTATAAAAACAAGGTTTTGCATTGGTAATAATATACAAGATTCTTAAAAAGTAGTTGATATTACTTAACATAAGTAATATAATTTAAATGAAAACGTACCAGAGGGGGAAGAACATGAAAGCGAGAAGCAAAAGTAAGAGTAAAAGTTCAATATTATTTATACTCTGTGTCATTGCTATTTTCTCATTAGCATTTACAGGTTTTAAAGGGTTTAAAATAGCAGGGTGGGAGATTAAGTCCATTGGTGAAGCTATAACTAAAGGTTTAGATCTTCAAGGTGGAGTTTCAGTCCTTATGGAAATACAAGAAGATAATGTACCATCAGATGTTCGTCAAAGAACTAAGCAATTATTAGAATTAAGAGTTAATAAAATTGGAGTGTCAGAAACAGTTGTTACAGAAGAAGGAGAAAAAAGAATAAGAGTAGATATACCAGGAGCATATAATTCAAGTGAAATAGTTGATGGATTAAGTAAAACTGGTAACTTAGAATTTAAAGACTCCGAAGGAAATATTGTTTTAACAGGAAAAGACGTTAAAGAAGCAACAGCTGTACTTGATAGTACATCAAGACCGGTAGTATCATTAGAGCTTAATGATGAGGGCCAAACAAAGTTTGCGGAAGCAACAGCTAATAATATAGGAAAAACTATAAGCATATCAATGGATGGTGAAGTGGTTTCACAACCAGTAGTTCAAAATGCAATTACAGACGGAAAAGCTGTAATTAATGGTATGTCATCAATGGAAGAAGCTACTAAGCTATCAGGAATAATAAGCTCAGGGGCTCTACCAGTTACAGTTAAGGCTGTATCAGTTAAAAATGTAGGAGCACAGCTAGGTGCAGAAGCACTTCCTAATGCAGTTAAGGCTGGGGTAGTAGGAATATCCTTAGTATTCATTTTTATGATTTTATATTATAGATTACCAGGACTATTTGCAAGTATAGCATTAACATTATATGTAACTTTAGTACTTACAGTATTTGTGGAAATGAAGGCAGCATTGACATTGCCAGGAATTGCAGCCTTTTTATTAACTATAGGAATGGCTGTAGATGCAAATGTACTAATTTTTGAAAGAATTAGAGAAGAACTCTCAATTGGTATTCCAATTAAAAGTGCAATAAAGAAAGGCTTTGAAAATGCAATGTCATCAATTATAGACTCAAATTCAACAACATTTATTGCAGCACTTATATTATATTTTATAGGCTCAGGAGCAGTGAAGGGATTTGCTGTAACACTTATGATAGGAATAATTTTAAGTTTATTTACAGCATTAATAGTAACAAAATTATTAATAAATTTAGCTGTTGATATGGGACTTTTAAAGAGTATAGGACAATTTAGAGTGAAGAGGGGGGCTAAGAATGCTTAAAGTTGTAGAAAAAACTAAGCTTTGGTTCACCTTATCTACAATAATTATAGTTATAGGATTAGGATTCATTATTGTAAGAGGTCTCAACTTCGGTATAGATTTTAAAGGCGGAACTAATGTTGTAGTTGAGTTAGGAGAAAACTTTAATAAACCAGAAGCAGATGAGATAGTTAAAAATATAGTTCCAGATGCAGTAACTAATGAAATTGATAATATACAATATGAAATAAAAGCAAGAGATTTAGATAGTTCAAAAGTTTCAGAAGTTTTTAAAGCACTGCAAGAAAAATATACTTTAGAAGATAGTGCTCTAATATCACAAGATGAGATAGGAGCTTCTGTAGGTAAGGAGCTTACTAAAAATTCTATAGTTGCTTTATTAGTTGCTTGTGTGGCTATGCTTGTATACATAGCATTTAGATTTGAAATGAATTATGGAATAGCTTCAGTAATAGCATTGTTACATGATGTATTAATAACAGTTAGTGTGTATGCTATATTTAATATACCAGTTAATACACCATTTATTGCAGCAATATTAACGATTGTTGGATATTCTATAAATGATACCATAGTAATATTTGATAGAATTAGAGAAAACTTGAAAAATATGAGAAGAATGTCATCATCAGAAGTGGCTAATAAAAGTATAACTCAAACTATGTCTAGATCAATAAATACAACATTGACTACTTTAATAACAATAATAGCTGTAAATATCTTCGTACCGACAGTTAGAGAATTTTCATTTCCATTAATTATAGGGATAGCAGCAGGTGCTTATTCTTCTATATTTATAGCTTCACCAGTATGGGTTATGCTAAAAGACAAAAAAGCTGAAAAAAGTAAAGCGGAAATAGCTTAATCTTTATAAAGATAACAAAAAGTTAAACCTCCGAAATATTTTGGAGGTTTATTATTTTTTTCTTAGAAAACATTTGTAATATTGGAGATTTTACATTATAATATATGTGTTTTCTTAAGTTTTATGGAGGAGTTTATAATGCGTAAGTTTTGGGAGAGTATTTATAGTCCAAATTATATTACTGGATATAATCCCTTTATACTTAAAAATATGAATAAAGCTATTGAGCATATGGTAGAGGCTATAAATAATAGAAAGAAGATAGTTATTTATGGAGTACCTAATGTAGATGGATTATGTGCTATAGCATCTTTAAGTTTAGTATTAAAATACTTAAATGCAGATATAGAATATATAATTCATGATGAAGATTCTAGTTTAGGAATTACCTCAGAAGATATAATTGATAATGTTAGTTTTCTAGGGGGGCAGCTTTTAATAACATTAGGTATAGATTTAAGCTCAGAAAAGGAAGAAAAGCTTTGTAGGGATCTTGGGATAGATTTGATAGTTTTGGAAAATAAAGAAGTTAACGTTGAAAGAAGTTACATATACATAAATCCGAATCAAAAAGGTTGCCAGTATAGGTATAAGAATTTATCTATTAGTGGTTTGACCTTTAAGTTGATGCAAGCAATTGCAATATACTATAACATAAAGAGTATAAATAAGTATTTAGATTTAATACTTATAGGTGAACAATGGGCAGAGGTGCCTTTAAAAGGTGAAAATGGTGTAATTTTAAAAGAAGGTAGAAAATTTTTAATTAATACGAATAATTATGGATTAAGAGCTGTTATGGACCACTATAATATGGGTGAAATGGATGAAGAGTGTATATTAAAAATAATAGAAGTCATTACTCCTACAATAAATGTAGTTAGAATGATGGATAATGCACGTATAATTATAGAACTTTTAACCACAAATAAAAAAGATAGAGCAGAGCAAATAACTAAATATTTAAATAAATCTAGAATAACTATATAATTAATTTAATAAATACTGTAGTATAATATTTGTATAGTTTATAATTTTAGTAATGGAGGATTTATCATGGATCTAAAAGAAAAAATAAGAGTAATTGAAAATTTCCCAAAAGAAGGAATAAGCTTCAAAGATATAACAACTGTTATTGGAGATGGAGAAGCATTAAGATACTCAATTGATAAAATGGTGGAGCATTTAAAAGATAAAAATATCGATTTAATAGTTGGGCCAGAAGCAAGAGGATTTATTTATGGAGTACCTGTTGCATATGCTATGGGGATAGGATTTGTTCCTGTAAGAAAACCAGGGAAATTGCCAGGAGAAACAGTATCAATAACTTATGATTTAGAATATGGTAGTGATACATTACAAATACACAAAGATGCTATAAAAAAAGGACAAAGAGTTGCTATAGTTGATGACTTGTTAGCTACAGGTGGTACTATTGATGCAGTAGCAAAACTTGTAGAAATGGCTGGTGGAGAAGTAATATGTTTAGATTTTGCTATTGAACTTACAGGTTTAAGAGGAAGAGATAAACTTGAAAAATATGAAGTTATGTCATTAGTTGATTATGAGTTCTAATATTGTTGAAATATGAAATCAAATATTATATAATAAAAGAAAATGGCTGGTTGTTAAAACCAGCCAATTATTTTAGACTTAATCGAAGGAGATTACCCATATGTATGAAAGCCTATTACAAAAAATAAATGAAAATTGTAATAACATAGATACAGACATAGTAAAAAAAGCACATGATCTAGCATGTGATGCTCATAAAAACCAAAAAAGAGAATCAGGTGAGCCATATATAACCCATCCTATAGATGTAGCTGAAATATTAGCTGAGATGGGTATGGATACAAGCACAATAGTAGCAGGGCTCTTGCATGATGTTATAGAAGATACGGATTATACATATGATGATATAAAGAATATCTTCAATGAAGAAATTGCCTACTTGGTTCAAGGTGTTACAAAGCTTGGTAAAATAGAATATAAGACAAAAGAAGAGCAGCAGGCTGATAATGTTAGAAAGATGCTTTTAGCTATGGCAAAAGATATTAGGGTAATAATTATAAAGCTAGCTGACAGACTACATAATCTTAGGACTTTAAAATACATGCCAAAAGAAAAGCAAAAACAAAAGGCAAAAGAAACTTTAGATATTTATGCTCCACTTGCTCATAGATTAGGTATATCTAAGATTAAGTGGGAACTTGAAGATTTAGCTTTTAGATATCTACATGAAGAAGAATATTATGATTTGGTAAAGCAAATAGCAGAAAAAAGAGTAGAAAGAGAAACTTATATTTCAGAAATAATAGAAGATTTACATAATAAATTAGAGGAATCTGAGATAGATTCTGATATAGACGGAAGGCCAAAACATTTTTATAGTATATATAAAAAAATGGTTAATAAAAATAAAAGTATAGAACAAATATTTGATTTAACAGCAATAAGAATTTTGGTAAATACAGTTAAAGATTGTTATGGAGTACTTGGAATAGTCCATACAATATATAAACCTATTCCAGGAAGGTTCAAAGACTATATAGCCATGCCTAAACCTAATATGTATCAATCACTGCATACTACAGTAATAGGACCTCAAGGGAAAACTTTTGAAATACAAATTAGAACTTTTGAAATGCATAAAACTGCAGAGTATGGTATAGCAGCGCATTGGAAATACAAGGAAGGAGAGGCACAGGAGGATAAAGAAAAGTCTTTTGAAAATAAACTTGCTTGGCTTAGAGATATGCTTGAATGGCAGAAAGAGACTTCAGATGCTGAAGAATTTATAGAAGGATTTAAGATAGATTTATTTACAGATGAAATATTTGTATTTACTCCTAAGGGCGTTGTAATAAATCTACCAAGTAAAGCAACTCCAATAGATTTTGCTTACAGAATACATACGGATATAGGTAATAGATGTGTTGGAGCAAAAGTTAATGGTAAAATAGTACCACTTGATTATAGTTTAAAAACTGGTGAAATTGTAGAAGTCTTAACATCTAAAAATGCTAAAGGCCCTAATATGGATTGGTTAAGTATGGCAAAGAGTAATCAGGCTAAAAGTAAAATAAGACAGTGGTTTAAGAAAATTAAAAAAGAAGAAAATATAGATAAAGGAAAAGAAATTTTTGAAAAGGAACTAAAGAAACAAGGGGTAATTTATTCAGAAATTGCCAAAGGTGAAGCATACGATAAACTAGTTAAAAGATATAACATCCACAGTATGGAAGATTTATATGCAGCAATAGGTGTAGGTCAAATTTCTGCATCATCTTATATAGCTAAATTAAAGGAAGAAAATGTAATTGAAAAGCAAAGTGTAGAAAGTGTAAATAAATCAATTGATGACCATATAACTAAGGCCGAGAAATCAAATAATAATAGAAAATCAACTTCAAATGATTATGGAGTAACGGTTAAAGGTGTTAATAATCTCATGGTAAGATTTGCAAAATGCTGTAACCCTGTTCCAGGAGATGAGATACTTGGATATATAACAAAAGGAAGAGGTGTTTCAGTTCATAGAACTGATTGTAGTAACTTAAAAGCATTAATAGATTATGATGATGGTAAGGTTGTAGAGGTATCATGGGGAGCTTCAAAGGGAACTGCATATGTAGCTGAAATGCAAGTTAGAGCAGAAGATAGAATAGGTATATTATCAGATATAATGACGATAATAACTGAAGCTAAATTACCTCTTAATGCATTAAATGCAAAATCCTCAAAAGGCAATATAGCTGTTATAAATATAAAAGTAAAAATAGATTCTATTGAGCAGCTAAAAGAGCTTATGAGAAAAATAAGAAGATTAAAAGGTGTAATGGATGTATATAGAATGAATAATTAGAGAGGTGATTATATGAGAGCAGTAGTTCAGAGAGTAACATCCTCTAAGGTTATAGTTGATGAAGAAATAATTGGTTCAATTAATAAGGGACTTAATATACTAATAGGTATATCTAAGGAAGATACTGAAGAGGATTTAGTATATATTAGAGAAAAAGTAATTAACCTAAGAATATTTGAAGATGAAGCTGATAAAATGAACTTATCACTTTTAGACATAAAAGGTGAAATTTTAGTAATTTCTCAATTTACTCTTTATGGAGATTGCAGAAAAGGTAGAAGGCCAAATTTCATGGAAGCAGAAGGTGGAGAAAAAGCAAAAGTTTTATACGGAAGGTTTGTTGAATTATTAATGGAATCAAATTTGAAAGTTGAAACTGGTGAATTTGGTGCCCATATGAAAGTAGATATTCAAAATGATGGGCCCGTGACCTTGATGTTAGATAGTAAGAAGAACTTTTAAAAAGGAGGATAACTATGATAGTAAAAACATATCCACTTGGATCATTGCAAACAAATTGTTATTTAGTTATAGATGAAAAAACAAATAAAGCTTCTGTAATAGATCCAGGTGCACAAGCAAGTTATTTAATTAAAGAAATTGAAACTTTAGGAGTTGAAATAGGAGTTATTCTTTTAACTCATTGTCATTTTGATCACAATGGAGCTGTAGAAGAATTAAAGGATAAATATAATGTAGATGTATATTTAAATAAAGCTGAAGAAGAGTATATGGAGATGGATTCTTCAGGCATCTTTGGTAGGTTGCCAAAGATATATAAATATATAAATGAAGGCGATGAAATAAAAGTTGGAGAATTAACATTTAAAGCATTATTTACGCCAGGACACACAAAAGGTGGAACTTGTTACTTAGTAGAGGATAAGGTATTTACTGGAGACACTTTATTTAATGGTTCAATAGGTAGAACAGATTTCTTAGGTGGTAGTTATAATGAGCTTATAGAAAGTATAGAAACTAAGCTTATGATACTTGATAAGGATGTAGAAGTTTATCCGGGACACGGACCAAAGTCTACTATTATATTTGAAAGGATGAGAAATCCCTTCTTAGCATAAGAGGAGAGTAAATGGAAATAAGAATTAAATTAAATGATTCAAAATATAGATATGATGTATATCAAATGTTTAATATATATTATGCTCTTGATGAAATTAAATTTGAAGAAGATGGTAATTATATAATAAACATAGGAGAAGATAAAATATCATTTTTATTTAATGAATTTTATAGAGAATGTAAAGTTTCAGAAAATATAAAAGAAGATATAAAGAGATTAATATTTTCGGCATTAAAAGATATAACTTGCGATTATTATCCATGGGGAATACTTGTAGGAATAAGGCCTTCTAAAATAGCATTAAAGTATTTAGAAGAAGGGAAAACTGAAAAGGAAATAATAGATATATTTGAAAAGAAACATTTAGCTTCAGAAGAAAAAGCTAAGCTTTGTATAAAAGTAGCTAAAAAAGAACAAGAACGTGTAAATAAAAATGAAAAAAATATTGCAATATATATAGGAATGGCATTTTGTCCAACGAGATGTTTTTATTGTTCCTTTACAGCTAACCCTATTGGTGGTAATAAAAAATTAGTAAATCCTTATCTAGAAGCATTAACATATGAAATAAGAGAGATGAGAAGATATGTTAATGAGAGAAATTTAAAAATAGAAAGTGTATATTTTGGAGGAGGAACTCCAACAGCAGTAAATAATGAAGAGTTTGAAGATATTATGAGAGAGGTTTATAATGCTTTTGTATTAGATAAAGACATAGTTGAGTTTACTGTAGAATGTGGAAGACCTGATAGTATAACTTTAGAAAAGCTTCAAACTATGAAAAAATATAACACTACTAGAATAAGTATTAATCCTCAAACAATGAATGATGACACATTAAAAATGATTGGTAGAGGACATACATCAAAAGAAGTTGTAGATAAATTTAAATTAGCTAGAGATTTAGGATTTGATGATATAAATATGGATATGATAATTGGCTTGCCGGGGGAAGGGATAAAAGAAGCAGAATATACTGCAAATGAAATCTTAAAGTTAAGGCCAGATAGCTTAACTGTCCATGGATTATCCTTAAAAAGAGCTTCAATTCTTTATGAAAATTTCATTTTAAAAAAAGGAATACAAATAAAAAAGCAAAATGAACTTTCATCAATGTATGAAGTAAGCAGAAGTTTAGCTAAAAATTTAAATATATATCCATATTATATGTATAGACAAAAAAATATGGTTGGCAATATGGAGAATTTAGGCTATTCTAAAGAAGGTAAAGAATGCTTATATAACATACAAATGATAGAAGATAAGCAAACAATAATTGCTTTAGGAGCAGATGCCGTATCAAAAGTGGTTTTTCTAGAAGAAAATAGAATTGAAAGATTTGGAAATGTTAAAGATATTAGAGAGTATACAAGTAGAATTAAGGAAATGGTAGAGGAAAAGATAAAACTTTTAGATACACTTTACCTTAAATAGGAGGAGATATTTTATGGAAATCCAAGCACCTAAGGGTACTAAGGATATGCTACCACAAGATGCATATAAATGGCATTATGTAGAGGGAGTTTTAAGAAATGTTTCAAAAGCATATGGAGTAAGAGAAGTAAGAACTCCAATATTTGAACATACAGAATTATTTTTAAGAGGTGTTGGGGAAACAACTGATATAGTGCAAAAAGAAATGTACACTTTCAATGATAAAGGTGATAGAAGTATTACATTGAAACCAGAAGGTACAGCACCGACAGTAAGAGCTTTTATAGAAAATAGATTATTTAATGAAGCACAGCCAACAAAGTTATATTACATAATACCTTGTTTTAGATATGAAAATGTTCAAAAAGGAAGACTTAGACAATTTCATCAATATGGAGCTGAAGTTTTTGGTTCAAAAGAAGCATCAATTGATGCTGAGGTAATTTCATTAGCTATGGAATCATTAAGGAAATTAGGACTTAAAAGTTTAAGTTTAAACATAAATAATCTTGGGTGTCCTAAATGTAGACCTAAATATAATGAAGCACTAAAAAAATATCTTGAAGAAAATTATAATAATCTTTGTGGAATCTGTAAAACAAGATTTGAAAAAAATCCAATGAGAATTCTTGATTGTAAAGAAAAAAGTTGTAATGAAATAACGAAGCATGCTCCAATTATATTAGATTATATATGTGAAGAATGTGACTCTCATTTTACTGAGGTTAAAAATTATTTAGATGCTTTAGAAATACAATATAAAATAGATCCAGGTATTGTTAGAGGATTAGATTATTATACAAAGACTATTTTTGAAATACTAAATGATGATTTTACAGTTTGTGGTGGAGGAAGATACGATAAGCTTATAGAAGAAATCGGTGGACCAGAAATGCCAGCTGTAGGGTTTGGCTTAGGATTAGAAAGACTTATAATGACTTTAGAAAAAGAAGGTATAGAAATTCCAAATGAAGGATTAGTTGACCTTTATATTGGCGCTAGAGGGGAAACGGCTAAGACAAGTGCTTTTGTATTAGCTAATAAGCTTAGAGCAGTTGGTATAAAGACAGAAATAAATCATATGGGAAGAAGTATTAAAGCAGAAATGAAATATGCAAATAAAATTGGCTCTGCATATACTACAATTCTAGGTGATGACGAACTTCAAAATAAGACATTAAAGCTTAAGAGAATGAGTGATGGTGAGCAATTTGAAGTAAGTTTAGATAATATAGAAGAAATAGCAAAGCTTATAAAATAGTTAGGAGGAAGAAAAGATGGGTGAAGCTTTAGGTGGCTTAAGAAGAACCTTAATGTGTGGAGAAGTTAGAGAAAATAACGTATCACAAAAAATCACATTAATGGGTTGGGTGCAAAGAAATAGAAAATTAGGAGGTTTACAATTTATCGACCTTAGAGATAGAACAGGAATAATGCAAATAGTATTTGGGGAAGCAATAAATGCTGAGGCTTTTGAAAAAGCTAAAGATGTTAGACCTGAATATTGTATAGCAGTTACTGGTGAAGTAGTTTTAAGAGAAGCTCCTAATCATAATATGCCAACAGGATTAGTAGAGCTTAAGTGTGAAAGTTTAAAAATTCTTTCAGAATCAGATACACCTCCAATATATATAAAGGAAGGATTAGATGCTGCTGAAAGTATAAGATTAAAATATAGATATTTAGATCTTAGAAGACCAGATATGCAAAGAATATTCATGATTAGAAATAGAATTTCTAAATCAGTTCGTGATTATCTAGACGATAATAACTTTTTAGAAGTAGAAACTCCAATGCTTACTAAGAGTACTCCAGAAGGAGCTAGAGATTATCTTGTACCTTCTAGAAACTATCCTGGAATGTTCTATGCGCTTCCACAATCACCACAAATTTTCAAACAATTATTAATGGTATCAGGATTTGATAGATATTATCAAATCGTAAAATGTTTTAGAGATGAAGATTTAAGAGCAAATAGACAACCAGAATTTACTCAAATAGATTTAGAAATGAGTTTTGTTGAACAAGAAGATGTTATTAAAATGAATGAAGGTTTAATAGCTCATGTATTTAAAGAAGTAGCAGGAGTAGATGTTAAATTACCAATAAAGAGAATGACATTTAAAGATGCTATGGAAAAATACGGTTCAGATAAACCAGATTTAAGATTTGAAATGGAAATAACTAATATTACAGAAGACGTTAAGGATATGGATTTTGTAGTATTTAAATCAGCAATAGAAGCTGGTGGTTCAGTAAGAGCTCTTTGCTTAAAATGTGGAGCAGATCTTGGAAGAAAGCCAATAGACAAATTAGGTGAATTTGTTAAGACATATAAGGCTAAAGGTCTTGCATGGATTCAATTAAAAGAAGATGGAGTTAAGTCTTCTATTGCTAAGTTCTTAACTGACGATGTTACAAACTCAATAGTTAAAACTATGGGAGCAGAAGTTGGAGATGCTATATTTATAGTTGCTGATAAGAATTCAGTAGTATTCCAAAGCTTAGGAGCACTAAGATTAGAGCTTGCTAAACAATTTGACTTAATAAAAGACAAAAATGAATTTAATTTTACTTGGATTACAGAATTCCCATTATTTGAATATGATGAAGAAGAAGGAAGATATCATGCGGCACATCATCCATTTACATCACCTATGGATGAGGATTTAGATATGTTAGAAACAAATCCAGGAGAAGTAAGATCAAAGGCATATGATTTAGTCTTAAATGGTGAAGAATTAGGTGGCGGATCTATAAGAATACATGATTCGAATCTTCAACAAAGAATGTTTAAAGCATTAGGATTTACAGAAGAATCAGCGCAAGAAAGATTTGGTTTCTTAATAGATGCATTTAAATTTGGACCACCACCACATGGAGGTTTAGCTTTTGGGCTTGATAGAATGGTAATGTTCTTAGCTGGAACGGAAAATATAAAGGATGTTATTGCATTCCCTAAAAATCAAAACGCTTATTGTTATTTAAGTGAAGCACCTAACATAGCAGATGAAAAACAATTACAAGAGTTAGGTATTTCAATAAATGTAAAAGAAAAGTAATTAAAAATTATAATAATATAGAAGAACAAAAAACTGATTTGCTTGGCAAATCAGTTTTTTATTTTAAGTTTTTAGAAGATATTGACATCAAAGTGTATATAAGTTATTATATGTATATAGATAATATATACACTACATACACACTTGGAGGTGAGAATTTGAATATATTAATTAGCAATTCCTCACAAGTTCCTTTATATGAACAAATTGAAAGCCAGATAAAGACCCAAATTATTAACTTAACTTTAAAGCCTGGAGAAGCACTACCTTCAATACGAACATTAGCTAAGGAATTAAAAGTAAGTATAATCACTACTAAGAGAGCTTATGAAGAACTTGAAAAAGAAGGATTTATTAAAACTGCTGTAGGAAAAGGTACTTTTGTAGCAGAGGCAAATAATGAACGACTTAAAGAAGTAGCTATGTTTGAAATTGAGAACAAATTAGAAGAAGCAATAATTTCTGCAAAAGCTATTGGATTAACATTAGAAGAAGCATTAGAGATATTTAAGAATTTATATGAGGAGGTATAATGGTGGAAGCAATTGAAATTAAAAATTTAAAAAAAGAATATAAGAATTTCAAATTGAATATAGAAGAGTTAAAAGTAAGAGAAGGTTTTATAACAGGCTTTATTGGTCCAAATGGTTCAGGTAAGACGACTACTATAAAAGCTATAATGAATATGATTAAATATGATGAAGGAGAAATATTAGTTTTAGGAGAAAATATTTCTGATAATCCTAAATTAAAAGAATCAATAGGTTTCGTTGGTGATGTATGTGGGTTTTTAGAAGAAAGTAAATTAAGAAATATAAAGACTTCTGTATCTAAATTTTATACTAATTGGGATGAAAATTTATATAACAGATTAATCAATAAATTCAATATAAACGAAACTTTAGTTTATGGAAAACTATCTAAAGGACAAAAGAAACAATTTGAATTAGCAATGGCATTATCTATAAAACCTAAAATTATAATGATGGATGAGCCTACGGCTAGTTTAGATCCAATTGTAAGAAGTGAATTTTTAGAGTTATTACAAGAAGAGATGGAGAAGGAGAATCTTACAATATTTTATTCAACCCATGTAACTAGTGATTTAGAGAAATGTGCAGATTATATTGTATTTATATACAAAGGAAAAGTTATATTATATGGAGAAAAAGATGAAATTTTAGAAAAGCACTCCATAATAAAAGGAAAGAAAGAACTTTTAGATAATGAAACAAGAAAATATCTTATTTCTATTAAAGCTAATGGGTTTGGATTTGAAGGTTTAACATCAAATAAAAAAGAAGCTTTTGAGATATTTGGAAATGAGGTTATTTACGAAAAACCAACTTTAGAAGATATTATGCTTTATTATACTAGGAGGAATTAAAATGAGAAGAATATTAAATTTATTATTTTTACAGTTTCAAACAGTATTGGCATTAAAGAAATATATGGCTTTAATAATTTTTATGGGAATATTTTTAGGTGCTGTAAATCCTCAAATGATAACTTTTAGTGGGGCACTTTTTATAATGGCTACATGTTATAGTACTTCATTTTATGAGGAAAAAAGTAAAGTGAACTATTTAATATATTCTTTACCAATAAAGACTAAGGAATATATATTATCAAGATATATATTTGTAGCTATTAATACAATTATAGCCGCTATAATATCATCAATTCTATACACGACATTAATTTCTTTAGATATAGTTACAATAAATGAAATTGGTTCATTAAGGTCATTGATTTATACAATGATAGCTATAGGTGTTTTTATGATGGCTATATTAATTCCATTGGAATTAATACTAGGATTTGAGAAGGGCAGGATAGCAATTGTATTTTTAGCAGTTTTTCCAATGGTATTTTCAACGGAATTAATGAAATATTTACCTAATATAAATTTTGGAATATTAATAGTAAAGGTATTAGTTGTTCTTTGTATATTTACATTAATTTTAGCATCATATTTTATTACTTCAAATATATATGATAAAAAGGATATTTAATAAAATAAGAAAAATTTCATATATTAGATTTTTAATAGAACCTAACTAATTTTCAACTCATATATTTTATTAAGAGAAAATTTAGCAGGTGAAATAATGAAAGTAGAGTTTATAGATAAGAAAAATTTTAATGAAATAGTAGAAGAATTAAAAGACTTATATAAAGTCTGTTTTAACAAAGAAGTAAGTGCAGAATATTTTTCATGGATATATTTAAATAATCCTATAGATGATTTAATTTTTTGCTTAGCAGTAGAAAATGACAAAATTATTGGTGGTTATTCAGTTGTACCTATAAGTATAGTTATAAATAATGAAATTATAAAATCAGGAATATCTATGCCTTTACTTATTAAACCAGAGTTTAGAAATAATGGATTATCTACTAAATTGGGAATAAAAGTCTATGAAGAGTTAAAAAGAAAAAATTATGATTTTATATTAGGATTTCCTAGTGAAATAGCTCATCATAAATTAGTTAAAAAATTTGGGTTTGAAAATATATATGAAATACCAACTCTCAAATTAGTTATGAATGATAAAGATATATATCATATAAATAGAAGTGATATTCAAAAAATAGATATAGACAATGATTTTACTTTGGATTATTCGCTATTAA
>JAQCTH010000040.1 GCA_027686065.1 Clostridiaceae bacterium AF10-41 | reverse complement strand
TGTAACAACTTATTAATTATGTTATAATATAATTAAATATATTATATGATTTGTACTTAATTTTATCTGTTTATTTAAGTTATTTTTGAACCATATAATATTTAATTAAAATTAGTATATAAATAACTTATATAATTGGAGGTGTAAATATATGAACAAAAAATTTGTAGCAGTAATTTTCTCACTATTAATAAGTTTTTCAATGATTTCTTGTCAAAATAAAGCTAAAGATAATACTGTATCTGAAAAAAGTAATATTGGAAATTCTTCTACTAATAATGATGATTCTAAAAATAATATTAATAATTCCAATACTGAATCTAGTGAAGTAGTTTCTGATGATGCAAGAATTTATTATTATGATGTTATTACTGATAAAATAGTTTATATTAATAAAACTATTGAAATAAAAGATAAAGCTACCGCTACAGCATTGATTAATGAATTAAAGAAATCTCCTAATAGTGATATTTCTCCTGCTATATCTAATGATATTTCACTATTATCAGCTAAGGTTGATAATGAAAAGAATATTATAACATTAAGTTTTTCTTCTAATTTTGTTTCAGCTCAGAATTTAGGATCCGGAGCTGAAACAAATACTTTACAAGCTATATGTAATACTTTTGGAGATTATTTCAATGTTAGCAATGTTATAATAAATTTAGATGATAAACCTTATACTTCTGGACATATTTTAATGAAAGATGGAGATTCATTTAAAGTTGATACAAATAATTCCATTGAGTTAAAGTAACATAAAGCTTATCTTATATTAAAAGATTAAGAATAAAAAAATTAATTTTGAACACTTCTATAGTGGTTTTCAAAATTAATTTTTTTTATTTTCTATATAGTCTTTTTATTTATATTCTATACCTCTTATATAAAATAAATCATCAGAAATAGCTGCAATTCCCCTTACCTCACTACCACTTTTTACTTTTCTTTCTTTTATAGGATCTAGAGGGTATGCATTACCATTAAACTTTAATACTCTAAAATCTTCTTTTTCGCTATCTAATACTTTTACTATTAAATCTCTATACCCATTACTTTTATTTTCTGAAATTATTATTGGATTTACAATATTACTTATTTTAGATATCAAATTATATTCATTATTTTTTCTTTCGAATATGGCTAAAGTTCCTCCTCTTTCAGTACAAAATCTAGGCCCCTCTAAATAAACTAATATCTGATAATTAACATCATCTTTCAAATTTACTTTATTATATAAATAATTAACCTTATCCTCCCCTGGATTTAAATTAAATGAATTCTCTATTGCCCTTTCTATAGAAGTATCTTTTACTAATTCTGATTCTATAAATTCAACTTTAGAAAAATCTATATAATTCTTATTACTTATTTCCTTTGATCTTATTAAAGGATTTGGTAGCTTTTCTCCTAATATTCCCAAAAACGAGCCTTCTTTTTCAAAAGTTATGTTCCTAAAACTTAAGGTACTATTCATTACAGCCAAAATATCACTTTCACTTCTTCCAATAATTTTTTGTATTAATAAAAGATCTAATGTATCTTGTCTTTTTATATCTATTGGGGTTATTCCTGATACTGGGAGAACCTTCCCTATTATCTTTTTCTTTAATAATCCATTATCATTATATATTTCATTTAAGTAAAGCTTATCCTTTCTACTTATATCTATTGGGTAAACTGTATTTTTTTTAGTATCTATAACATCTACCACATAATTATCTTGATATATTACTTGATATGATTCACTTTGATTATAGTAATTTGTATCAAAAATTTTGATAACCTTATCTCCATCTAAAGTAAAAATTTGTGCTGTTATATATGAATTAGTACCTATATCTTCCATAGAAAATAGTATTTCATTATCCTTATCAGCCTTAAAGTGCTGCAATGTTATTCTAGGCCTATATCCTTCAATTCCTCTTAGGTCTATAGTAACACTTTTACCTGTTTCCCCATCAGAAATTAATATTTCCATATTATAAAAGATGGTATTTTTTCCACTACCTTTTCTGTTTCCTACTAAATATACAATATCTAGAGCACTACTTCCTATTACGTCTCCAACTCTAGTTGAAATCACTTCTTTTTTATCTCCTATATTCATTTCAGTTCTTTGGAGATTATTTATATATCTTGACATAAAGAATTCCTTTTTAAATTGCTATCACAATATATACTATTACAATACATTTAATTTTGCTATTCTAAATAAAGATAAGGTAAGAAAAAAATCTCACCTTTAATATAAATAATACTTAATGCAACTAATTGTTAGACATATCTAATTTATTACAAACCTAAAGCTTTCCCCCACCTTCACAAACAGGACATTTAAAACTTCCTTCTCCACTGCAAGTTAGGCAACGTTCATTTGGCGATTCTTCTGTGCCACAATCACATTTTATTCTTCCTGTTCCATTACAACTTATACATTGAGACATATATTCATCTTTATCTATCATTTATATTCCTCCCTTACTAATTCTATCTATTAATTATTGTCTAATCTAATGATTTTATTCATTTTCCATTAACATTCCTATTAAAATTAAAAAGTCATAAAGCATTATTATTATAATACTTTATGACTTTTTAATTGATTTATTATACCGAAATCTCTGTTTCTATTTTTAACGCCTCTTCATTTTCTTCAATAATTGGTCTTATGTAACTATCTATAAATTCCAAAACTTGACTTGGGGCTCTTCCCACAAATTTAGTTGGATCTATTATATTTAATATTTCCTCTTTATTTAACATAAAACCGCTATCATTCATTATTCTTTCTATAAGGTCATTTTCTAATCCTTCACCTTTTACTCTTTGAGCTGCTTCCATTGAGTGAACCCTAATTTTTTCATGAAGTTCTTGTCTGTCCCCACCTCTTTTAACTGCTTCCATCATAATATTTTCTGTAGCCATAAATGGTAACTCTTTATTAACGTGAGAACTTATAACTTTTTCATATACAACCATATTTTCTGCAATATTTATATAAAGATTTAATACTCCATCTAATGCTAAAAACGCTTCAGCCACTGCTATTCTTTTGTTAGCTGAATCATCTAATGTTCTCTCAAACCATTGTGTAGCTGCTGTTATAGCTGGATTTAATGAATTTACTATTACATATCTTGCTAGCGATCCCATTCTTTCGCTTCTCATAGGATTTCTCTTATATGCCATTGCTGATGATCCTATTTGATTTTTTTCAAACGGTTCTTCAATTTCCTTCATACTTTGTAAAAGTCTTAAATCATTGCTAAATTTATAAGCACTTTGTGCAACTTCTGATAACCTATTTAATACTATAGAATCCAGCTTTCTTGGATAAGTTTGACCTGTTACGCCATAGCTCTTCTCAAATCCCATTTTTTCAGCTACAATATCATCTAATCTTTTTACTTTTTCTTCATCATTATTAAATAAAGCCATGAAACTTGCTTGTGTACCAGTAGTGCCTTTAACACCCCTTAATTTAAGTGTTGATAATAAAAAGTCTATATTTTCTATATCCAAAACTAAATCTTGCATCCACAAAGTAGCTCTTTTCCCAACCGTCGTTAATTGAGCTGGTTGAAAATGTGTAAAACCTAATGTTGGCATTTCCTTATATTTTAATGCAAAATTAGATAAATGATTTAATACTAATACAATCTTTTTCTTAATTAATAATAATGCATCTCTCATTATTATTACATCTGTATTATCTCCAACATAGCAGCTAGTCGCTCCTAAATGTATAATCCCCTTTGCACTAGGACATTGAAGTCCATAAGCATAGACATGGCTCATAACATCGTGCCTAACTTCTTTTTCTTTTTTATTTGCTTCTTCATAATTTATATTATATATATTGGATTTAAGTTCTTCTATTTGTTCTGCACTTATATTTAAACCTAGTTCTCTTTCTCCTTCTGCTAATGCAACCCATAGTTTTCTCCATGTTGAAAACTTCATATCATCTGAAAATATAAAACTCATTTCCTTTGATGCATATCTTGAATTTAATGGTGAATTATATAAATCTCTCATCTTTAGATAACCTCCGAATAAATTTTTATTTTTTTTTATCATCATTCGTATTATAACATAAATATAATACTTTTAGATAGCTTTTATATTAATTTTCAGTTATATTTTTGTTTTTTTTTAATATATATATACTGTATTATTTATAAGGAGGTAAAATATGTGCAAAATATCTTTTTTTGATAAGATATCTTTTATATTAGTATTAATTGGTGCAATAAACTGGGGCCTTATAGGTTTATTAAGTATAAATATTGTAACTCTACTAGTTGGCGGATCTGTCATACTACAAAGAATAGTATATATCATAATATTTATTGCAGCTTTAGATATAATTGCCTTAGTTTTCAAGTGCAGATCCTTAAACCTCTTTAATTAACTACATACTAATAAAAGATTAATAAAAAAGTGCCTTTTGGCACTTTTTTATTAATCTTCTAAGCTAGCTATTAAGTTAACAATTTCTTCTGCTGCTAAAGCTTCGTCATCTCCGCTTGCTAAAACAGTTATTTTAGCTCCTTTAGTAACTCCTAAAGAAAGAACTCCAATTAAACTCTTAACGTTTGCTTTCTTTCCGTTAAATTCTATGCTTACATCTGATTTGAAAGATGAAGCCTTCTTTACTAATAAAGTTGCTGGTCTAGCATGTAAACCAGTTCCGTTGTTTACTACAACCTCTTTAGATATCATTAAACACACCTCTTTACATTAAATTTAAAATAGTTTTCTATTTAACTATTTCATTATATATGTAATTTTAAAAAATTTCAAGGCTTATAAAGGCTATTTTACTTAATATGAAAAGGAACTACCTAAATGTAGTCCTTTTCTTTATTTCCCCTAAATAGATTTTTTCCCCAATTTAAATATAAGACCTTACTATCTTGGTTGTACAATTAATTTTATTGCAGTTCTTTCTTCACCATCTATTTCAATATCAGTGAATGCTGGAACACAAACAATATCTTTTCCGCTAGGGGCAACGAAGCCTCTTGCTATAGCAATTGCTTTTACTGCTTGATTTATAGCACCTGCTCCTACTGCTTGGATTTCTACTATATTTTTTTCCTTAATTATGGCAGCTAATGCACCTGCCACCGAATTTGGATTTGATTTTGTTGAAACTTTTAATACTTCCACTTGTCTTTACCTCCTAGATAAAAATCGTTTACAATATGTTATAGAGCTTTTGCTCCTACATCATATATATTCTATAAGATACAGAAAAATCCTTCTTTATTTTAAAAATTTTTATACTTTTATTTTTAAAAATTTTTATAAATAAGAAATTTCTTTAAAATTAAAAAATAAAGTACATTTTGCAATGCAAAATGTACTTTATATTATTTAGCATAATCTACTGCTCTTGTTTCTCTTATAACATTAATTTTTATTTGACCTGGATATTCTAACTGTTCTTCTATACTCTTAGCCAAACTTCTAGCTAATTCTACAGATCCAGCGTCATCTAACTGATCTGGTTTAACCATAATTCTAATCTCTCTACCAGCTTGAATTGCATATGATTTTTCTACACCTTCGTAAGAATTCGCAATTTCCTCAAGTTTCTCTAGACGCTTAATATAAGCTTCAAGAGTTTCTCTTCTAGCTCCTGGTCTTGCTGCTGATATTGCATCAGCCGCTTGAACTAATACAGCTTCTAGTGTTAGCATCTCAACATCTCCATGATGTGCAGCTATAGCATTATATACAGCTTGTGATTCTCCATATTTTTTCGCTAAATCGCCACCTATTACAGCATGACGGCCTTCTTCTTCTTGTGTTGCTACTTTACCAATATCATGTAATAATCCTGCTCTCTTAGCTAGATTTACATCTAATCCTAATTCTGCAGCCATAACACCAGCTAAATATGAAACTTCAATGGAATGCTTTAACACATTTTGTCCATAACTAGTTCTATACTTTAGTCTACCAAGTAATTTAATTATTTCAGGATGAACACCATGAACACCAGTTTCTAATGTTGCTTGTTCTCCTTCTTCTTTGATGTCATTTTCAACATCTTTGGTAGCTCTTTCTACCATTTCCTCGATTCTAGCTGGATGAATTCTACCATCCACAATTAACTTTTCTAAAGCTATTTTTGCAATCTCTCTCCTTACAGGATCAAAACTTGATAAAATAACTGCTTCTGGAGTATCATCTATTATTAAATCTACTCCTGTTAATGTTTCAAGAGTTCTGATATTTCTACCTTCTCTACCTATAATTCTACCCTTCATTTCATCATTAGGAAGGGCAACAACATGTACTGTTGATTCTGATACATGATCAGCTGCACATCTTTGAATGGCAGTTGTTATAATTTCTCTAGCTTTTTTATCTGCTTCTTCTTTTGCTCTAGATTCTATTTCTTTGATCATAATAGCAGTTTCATGAGTAATTTCTCTTCTAACTTCTTCTAAAAGAATTTCTCTAGCCTCATCAGTAGATAGAGTTGCTATTCTTTCAAGCTCCTCTCTTCTTTTAGCAAATAGTTCCTGTACATTTGCTTCCATTTCATCGATTTCTTGTAATCTTTTACTTAATGCTTCTTCTTTCTTTTCCAGAAGATCACTCTTCTTATCCAGGGATTCCTCTCTTTGAATTATTCTTCTTTCAAGTCTTTGAATTTCATTTCTTCTTTCTCTTGAATCCCTTTCTAAATCATTCCTAAGTCTATGAACCTCTTCCTTTGCCTCTAAAATTGACTCTTTCTTAGTTGCCTCAGCTTCTCTTTTAGCATTTTCTAAAAGAGTTTCCGCTTCTTTTTCTAAGCCTTCTATCTTGTTTTTAGAAGCACTTTGTATAGCCTTATAAAGTAATAAGCCAAATATGACCAATACTATAATATCAACTATTATCCAAATAAGAACCTTATTCATATCCATAACAACACCTCCTCCATTCATATAAACTTATGTTTAAACGAAAATGTAGTAGGCATCACATTTAATCTTAACTGATATTTGAAATATGATAAAACCAGTATTTGTTATTATTTTATCTTAAAATTAAAATTATGTCAAGTTTAGTTATTTATTTGATAAACAAAATTTAATTGTTTACATTATTAATAATGTATTGATTTCTATCTTTTATTTTATAATTAATAAAAAAGCCGACAATAATAATATCTTAATATTATCACTATCGACTATTAGTATTAACATTTTTATCTAGTTATATTCAATATATTATTAAGGTTTATTTTTCTTTTACAGCTTTATCTATAGCAACTTCTTTCATTATTGGAAGTTGAAATTTTTCTCTAATTTTACTTTCTATTTCAAATGCAACTTCAGGATTATCTTTTAGATATTGCTTTGCATTCTCTCTTCCTTGACCAAGCCTTATATCGCCATAAGAGAACCAAGCTCCGCTCTTTTGAACTATTCCCTCTTTAACTCCAACATCAACTATATTTCCATTTCTTGATATACCTTCGTTATACATTATATCAAATTCAGCTTGCTTAAATGGAGGTGCTACCTTATTTTTCATTACCTTAACTCTCGTTCTATTTCCTACAATGCTTTCGCCTTGTTTTATTGAATCTATTCTTCTAACATCAAGTCTAACTGAAGAATAGAATTTTAAAGCTCTTCCACCTGTTGTGGTTTCAGGATTTCCAAACATAACTCCAACTTTTTCTCTTAATTGGTTTATAAATATAGCTACACACCCAGTTTTTTGTATAGTTCCTGTTAATTTTCTTAAAGCTTGTGACATAAGTCTTGCTTGAAGACCAACGTGGGAATCTCCCATTTCACCTTCTATTTCCGCTCTTGGAACTAAAGCTGCAACTGAATCAACTACTATTACATCTATTGCACCTGAACGAACCAATGCCTCAGCGATTTCAAGTCCTTGCTCACCTGTATCTGGTTGTGAAACTATAAGGTTTTCTGTGTCCACTCCCAGATTTTTTGCATAACTTGGATCTAATGCGTGCTCAGCATCAATAAAAGCAACAGCTCCTCCAATCTTTTGTGCTTCAGCGGCAATGTGTAATGCTACTGTTGTTTTACCTGAACTTTCCGGTCCATATATTTCTATTATTCTACCTTTAGGAACTCCCCCTACACCTAAAGCTATGTCCAAATCAAGACAACCTGTTGAAATAGTTTCTATATTTAGTGAACTATTTTCTCCTAGTTTCATTATAGATCCTTTACCAAACTGTTTTTCAATTTGACCCATTGCATTTTCTATAGCCTTTAACTTATCCATATCTATATTTCCCATATAGCACCTTCCTCTCTTTACGAACATTTGTTCTATAATTAATTATAAAGTATTTCTTACTTATAGTCAACATATAATATTCATTTTAATATAAATATATAAACTTCAATAAAGATTGAATATTTAAATAAATTAACTATTCTAATCTTTAAAATACAGAGCCATTAAATTTATATAATTTATTAATTATAAACAATATATATTAAAAGTTCCAACTATATAAGATGGAACTTTTATCTTTAATTATATCCATATTTTTGTTTTTTAAACTACTTATTAGTGTCTATTATTTTCATATTTTTAACAAAATAATCATATCCAGATATTATCGTCATTAGTACTGCTAAAAATAATGCAAACTTAGGTCCATATGTAACAACATTTTTAAATATATCGCTTCCTGATACTAATGATATTAGATATTTTGAAGATGCTACATTTACTTGAATTAATAAAAATATTATAGCAATTATTTGAGTAACAGTCTTTAGTTTTCCCCAGTTACTTGCAGCAATCACTTTTCCTTCTGATGCCGCTATAGTTCTAAGTCCTGAAACTGCAAACTCCCTTGCTATTATTACTACTGTAGCCCAAGCTGGTATAACTTGAAGTTCTACTAATGAAATTAAGGCAGCTGTAACTAAAAGTTTGTCTGCAAGAGGATCCATAAACTTTCCAAAGTTGGTTACTTGATTTCTACTTCTTGCAATATATCCGTCTAATTGATCAGTTAAAGATGCAATTATGAATATAAAAGTAGCTATGAAAGTTCCATATGGAATGTTTTTTACAGCAATAAATATTAAAAATATCGGTACCAAAAATATTCTTATCATTGTTAGCTTATTTGCTAAATTCATCGCATATCTCTCCTATTAAATCATACTCTAATGCTTCCTTAATTTTGACTTTCACAATATCACCTTTTTTAAGATTGCTAACTTCATCAATCAATATACTCCCGTCAATTTCAGGTGCCATTTCTGAACTTCTACCAATGAAATATTTCCCTTTTCTTCCTTCTATAATAGTATCATAAATCTTTGAAATTTTCAATTTGTTTAGTTCCTCAACAACATTTTTTTGAATCATCATAATCTTTTTTTGTCTTTTCTCTTTCGTCTCTTCATCTACCTGATTTTCCATATTAGCGGCTGGAGTTCCTTCTTCTTTTGAATATTTAAAAACTCCTACATTATCAAGTTTATAATCTTCTAAAAACTTGCACAATTCATTAAAATCCGCCTCTGTTTCTCCTGGAAATCCAACTATAAGAGAAGTTCTTAGAGTAATTCCTGGTATTCTTTTTCTTAATTTATCTATTATTTCTATTACAGCTTCCTTATTAGTTCTTCTTGCCATACCTCTTAGTATATTACTACTTATATGTTGTATTGGTAAATCTAAATATTTAACTACCTTTGGATTAATTGCTATTTCTTCAATTAGTTCTTCTGTTATTTCTTCTGGATAACAATATAATAATCTTATCCATTCTACTCCACTTATATTTGAAATTTCTTTAATTAATTCGTGAAGTTTATTTTCATTAAATATATCCATTCCGTAATATGTTAAGTCTTGAGCTATTAGAATAATTTCTTTTACTCCATTTTCACTTAGATAATTAACTTCTTCTAGTATAGATTCTTTGCTTCTACTTCTAAATTTTCCCCTTATTTTTGGAATTATACAATAAGTACAATAATTATCACACCCCTCTGCAATTCTTACATATGCAGTATGCTTATCTGTAGTTAAAAGTCTTATTCCTTCATTTATATTATCATCGCTATAATTCGTTGCAAGTAGCTTTCTTTCTCCTTTTATAAAATCTAGTATAAGCTTATGCAGTTTCATATAGTCATTAACTCCCATAAGAATATCAATCTCCGGCATAAGTTCTAAAAGTTCTTCGCCATATCTTTGAGCTAAACATCCTGTTGCTATAAGCATTTTACATTTATATTTATTTTTATATTCAGCCATCTCTAATATCGTATCTATTGATTCTTGTTTTGCACTTTCAATAAATCCACATGTATTGACTATTATTATTTCTGCCTCTTTAGGATCATTTGTTATTTCATAAAATTTATTTATAGTTCCAAGAATAAGTTCTGAGTCTACCCTATTCTTATCACATCCCAAACTTACCATACCAACTTTATATTTTTCCAAAGCTACTTCCTCCTACGTTTCCTAAATTCTTGATTTTTAGCCTAAATATTATTTTAATGTAGAAAAATAATATTTACAAGTTTTTTTAGTCTTCCATATTTAATTCTTCTTTAGAAAGTAAAACTTGCCTTGGTCTGCTCCCATCTTTTTCAGATATAATCCCCCGCTCTTCAAGCTCATCCATTATTCTTGATGCTCTATTAAATCCTATCCTAAGTTTTCTTTGTAAAAAAGATGTTGATGCTTGTTTATATTCTATAACAATTTTTATTGCTTCATCTAAAAGCTCATCATTTTCTTCTATATCATCTGATTTTCCACTTTCCTTGCTTCCATTTTCTATATGTTCAAGTATTGATTCTTCATAATCAACCCCTGCTTCTTCTTCTTTTATAAAACTTACTACTTTTTCTACTTCTTCTTCTGAAATGAATGCTCCTTGAACTCTAATAGGTTTATTTTCACCTATTGGACAATATAGCATATCTCCTCTTCCTAGAAGTTTTTCTGCTCCAGTTGAATCTAGTATAGTTCTTGAGTCTATCCCTGATGAAACTGCAAATGAAATTCTAGATGGTATATTAGCCTTAATAACACCAGTAATTACGTCAACAGATGGTCTTTGAGTTGCTATTATCAAATGCATTCCTGCCGCTCTAGCCATTTGTGCTAGTCTACATATATAATCTTCTACATCATTAGGACACGCCATCATTAAGTCAGCAAGTTCATCTACTATCATAACTATGTAAGGTAATTTTTCTTCAATTATACCTTTATCATAAAGAGAGTTATAACTTTCAATGTTTCTTACAGAGGAATCTGCAAATAGTTTGTATCTTTTATTCATTTCATTAACTGCCCAATTTAATGCTGCTGCAGCCTTTTTAGGATCTGTAACTACCGGAATCAAAAGATGAGGTATCCCATTATAAACACTAAGCTCTACAACTTTAGGGTCAACCATTAATAATTTAACTTCATTAGGACTATATTTATACAACAGGCTAACTATAAGAGTATTAATACATACAGATTTACCTGAACCAGTTGCCCCTGCAATAAGCATATGAGGCATGGTTGCTAAGTCTCCAACTACACATTTACCAGCTATATCTTTTCCTAAGGCAAAAGCTAGTTTTTTATCTGAAGTTTTAAACTCCTTAGAATCTAAAACTTCTCTTAAAAACACTGAGGTTTGCTTATTATTTGGTACTTCTATCCCTATGGCTGCCTTGCCAGGAATAGGTGCTTCCATTCTTACGCCACTGGCAGCAAGTCCTAATGCTATATCATCCTGAAGATTCACTATTTTAGAAACCTTAACTCCTGGACTTGGTTGAATTTCAAATCTTGTTACAGATGGTCCTTTAGTCACTTGTACGACTTTTGCATCTACTCCGAAATCATTTAAAATCCCTTCAAGTTTTCCTGCATTTTCTATAAGTTCTTTTTTATCTTCGCTTCTAAGCTTCATTTTACTATTTATATTTAAAAGATCTACTGATGGATGTATATAAATTTTCTCTTCTTTTTTCTCATCTGTTAAGCTTTCCTCTATTTCCTTACTTACTACATCCTTAACTGAGCTATCTAACTTTTCTTTCTTCTTAGACTTCTCATCTTCTTTTATATTTTTATTAGCTTCTTTATTTGTTCTACTTTCATGATTCTCTTCATCAAAAACTTCGATATTAAATGGATTATTATTTTTATCTCCCTTAAAATCTTCTTGATTGCTTTCAATAGTACTTTCTTCTAAAGAAGAATTTTTCATAAAATCTAAAATTTTTATTTTATTATTTATTCCATTTATAAATTCTTCTCTTTCCTTCTCCTTTTCCTTAGGTATAACTTCTATTAAAGGCGTACTTTCCTTTTCTGCTGCTGATTCTATTGCAGCTTCCTTTTTTAATGCTTTATCCTTTTTAATATTTTTACTTTTTTCTTTAAAATACATGATTATATCATAGAAAGTTATATCAAATAGTAACACTGTTCCTATTACCCATATAGAAATATATAGTATATATGATCCTATGTAACCAATAAGTTTACTTAGTGGATATGCAAAAGTATGCCCTATAAGTCCTCCATGTATTCCATTTATATTAACAATTCCTAACCAACTTTCATAAAATCCGTCTTTATTTTGTAATATATTAATGCTACCAGTGGCGCATCCTAGTGTTATTGATAATATAATAAGAGTAATTGCAAAAACTCGTCTTGTTACTTTTATACTTCCCTTTGATACAATTACATAATACCCAAAATAAATTAAATATAAAGGAAGAACAAAAGTGCTAACCCCTAATAATTTATATATTACTTTTCTTGATAAAACAGACAATGCACCTGCCCAAGTTGTATAAATTGCAATAGCTAATAGCATACCTATTACTATATAAATTATTCCCTTAATATCTCCACTTTCTTTTAAATCATTGTTTTTTTTATTTGTGTCCTTTTTTTTACTAGTATTTTTATTCTTAACTTTAGACAAAGAATCACCTCCCTGTTTTCCCACTTATTGTAAACTAATTATTTACATAATATTATTATAAACATTAATAAAAAAAAAGCAATTTAAATAACTACTCATTATTCAAACTGCCTAAATTAATTTATAATCCTTTAAATATAAAATACATCTTTTATACTCTTCCATATCTATTATAATTATTCCTTAATATCTATTTCTTTTTTCTCTTCGTCCTCTTTTTCTTCTATTAATTGTTTTAATTTAGCCAATGCATCCTTAATTCCGCCTTCTTCATCTATAAGTCCACATTCTACAGCTTGACTTCCTATTAATATTGTACCCATATCATTCAATAACTCATCAGATTTTAACATCATTTCTTTTAATTCATTTTTATTTATTTTAGATGTTCTTACTATAAAATTATCTATACGTTCTTGCATTTTTTGAAAATAATTAAAAGTTTGAGCAACTCCTATAACAAATCCATTCATCCTTATTGGATGTACAATCATTGTTGCTGATGGTGTTATAAATGAGTAACTAGAAGATGTTGCAAGTGGGACCCCTATTGAATGACCTCCTCCAATTACTATTGATACTGTAGGTTTAGACAAAGAATTTATCATTTCTGCAATAGCTAATCCTGCCTCCACATCTCCACCAACTGTATTTAATATTATTAATACTCCTTTTACCTTATCATTACGCTCCATTGAGATAAGTTGTGGAATTACATGTTCATATTTGGTTGACTTTGATTGAGCTGGAAGTACTTGATGTCCTTCTATCTGACCTATTATGGGTAATATTTGAATGCTTTCATCTTGCTCTATTTCATTGGCAGTACCAAATTCTTTTATTTCTTCTCTTTTCTCTTTGGCTTCATTTAGTTTTTCTTCATCCTGTTCAGTATCTTTATTCTCATTTTTTGATGAGTAAAAAAAATTTTTCATAATAAAATCCTCCTATACAATATTATTTTGTACAAGAGGATTTATTTTATTCACCTAATTTAAAAGCTTTATGAAGTAGATTAAGAGCTTTTATAATATTTTCAGAGTTAATTAGACACCATATGGTCATATTTGAATCAGCTGTTTGTAATATATCTATTGATCCCTCAGATAATGTTTTTATTATTTTAGCCATTATTCCCGGAACTCCAGTCATTCCAATTCCAACTATAGCTATGGTACTACAATTATTCATTATACTATATTTTATATTCTGCTCTTTAAGAACATTTTCTAATTTTTCTTTTTTACATGAATCTATAGTGAAAATCTGCTCAGTAGGGAATATATTTATAAGATCTAAGCTTATATTATTTTTTGCTAAAGTTTCTAATAAGTTTCTATAATTATCTTTATTGCTATTTTCTTTCAATCTTACTGTTATTTGTGTTCTATCATTTAAATGCGTTATTCCAGAAACAACTTTTTCTTTTCTATTTATTCCATTATTATTTACTAATGTACCATTACATTCACTCATTGTGTTCTTTATAACTATTGGAATATTAGCCTTTCTTGCACATTCTACAGCTCTTGGATGTATAACTTTTGCCCCTTGATCTGCAAGTTGAAATACTTCGTTATAGCTTATAATATCTATTAATGATGCATCATTAACTATCCTTGGGTCTGCAGTCATTATTCCATCTACATCGGTATAAATATCTATTTCCTCCGCATTTAAAGCTTGCCCTAAAAGACATGCCGATGTATCACTTCCCCCTCTTCCAAGAGTAGTTAAATATCCTCTTTCAGTTATACCTTGAAATCCAGCAACCACTGGAACTTTGCCATTTTTCAATATTTCTTTTATATCTTCTGTTTTTGTATAAATTAAATTCGCTTCTGAAAAATTATCATTTGTTATAATACCTGCTTGCCCACCAGTAAGTGGAACTGCTTGAATTCCTGCATTTATTAGCATATTACTCATTACTACACTACTTATTATTTCTCCACAGCACATAAGCATATCAGTTGCTTGTAGGTTATTTCTTTTAAAGTTATTATCTATTAAAGACAATAATGTATCAGTAGCATAAGGCTCTCCTTCTCTTCCCATAGCAGATACTACTACTACAGTGGAAAATCCTTTATTTATTGCATTTTTCACCTTAGCTACTACTTGATTTCGTCTTTCTTCGGTAGATACTGATGTACCTCCAAATTTTTGTATAATTATTTTCAAGTAATAACCTCCCTAAATTTTTATGCTCTTGCCCTTTTAATCTTATCCTTATCAGCTGAAACAACAATAACATTTGCTCCAATTTTAGTTACATAATTCCAAGGAATTTCTACATATTCTCTACCACCAAATAAACCTAATTTACTTCCGGCAACAGCAGCAACTATAAATTGTAAATTTCCATTCTCATCAATTATAAAATCTAAGGCTTGTTGAGTATCATATTTTTCTGCTTCTTCTGTATTAAATATCTCATATCTTTCTAGATCACTAAGAAGCCTGTATTTTGATTCTCTCTTAGATTCCTCTTCATAGTATTCTCCTCTTTTTTTATCTCCTCTTAACATAAGATTCACCTCCATACCATCTTATGTAAATCTTATGCTAATTAGAGATACTTTAGTACATAATATTCTAATAAATATTACACTCTTTTCATTCCCTCTTTATTAGAATTGTCATATGCCTTTATATTTGGCTCTATAATTTGATTTAATTTCTCATATTCTATATCTTGACCTACATATGCTGAGCTTATTATGCCTGGTTTAAAGCACGTATCTAATACATAATTTATGTCATCGCTATTTATATTGTTAATTCTTTTTATTACTTCTTCTTGAGTTTTAATTTTGTTTTGAAGTAACATACTTTTTGCGTTAGAAAACATTCTAGATGAAGTACTTTCAAGCCCTAATATATAACTCGCCTTTATCTTTTCCTTATTAATTTCTAGTAATTCATTTGATATTCCTTTATCTGCAAACTTTTTAAGTTCCTTATTAATAACATCTAAAGCCTTATCTGCAGATTGTTTACTTACTCCTGTATATATATTATTGATTCCAGTACCTAAATATGGCTGACCGTAGGAATAAATAGTATAGCATAGTCCTAATTCTTCTCTTACATTTTGAAATAATATTGAAGATGCTCCTCCTCCAAATACATTATTTAATAATACTAAAGAATATGACTTTTCATGTGCATACGGCAATCCTTTAAAGGCTAAATTTATATGCAACTGTTCTATAGGCTTATTTGTGTACTTACTTTGAGAAAGTAAAATTGGAGATTTGTATTCTGGTTTATAATCTCCTTCTCCTTTCCATGAACCAAAGTTTTCTTCTAGCATTTTCATTAGTTCCTTTTCATCAAACTTTCCACATACCGATATTACTGAATTATGTGGAGCATAATGAGATTTAACAAATTTTTTAATTTTTTTACTATTAAAAGATTTTATATTTTGTATTGTTCCTAGTATAGGATATGATAATGGATTTTCTCCAAAAATAGCTTTTGATGAATCATTATCTAGAACATCTTCTGGAGTATCTTCACTCATATTTATTTCTTCAATAACTACACCTTGTTCCTTTTCTATTTCTTCATCATCAAATTTAGAATTTAATATCATATCCGCTAATATTTCTATAGATAAATCTAAATGTGTATTTAATGCTTTAATATAATAACAAGTTGCTTCCTTGCTAGTATAAGCATTTATTTGCCCTCCTACATTTTCTATTTGCTGAACTATTTCTTTTGAAGTTCTTTTTTCTGTACCTTTAAAAAACATATGCTCTATGAAATGAGAAATACCATTTAACTCCAAATCTTCATTTCTTGAACCATTTTGCACCATTACTCCAACACTTATTGAGTTAACATGATCTATATATTCAGTTACAACTCTTAATCCATTTTTTAATGTATATATATTGTACATAGCTCCTCCTTGATTCACACTTTTTAATTTATTGTATATTACTATTATTCTATATTATTTTAGAGTTATGTAATACTAGTTTATTTATATTTAATTTAATTTTTATTATATGAAAGATACTATAAAAAACTATTCAAAAGATAAACCCTTTATAAAGTCTCAAAAATAAGAAAAAAAGGCAATAAATTGCCCTTTACTAACTTTTTATTATTCGCTTTTTTCTTTTTTATCTTCTGAGTCATCAGTTAAAGCATCTTTTCTTGAAAGATTTATTCTTCCTTGATTATCTATTTCTGTTACTTTAACTAATATTTCATCGCCTACAGATACGACATCTTCAACTTTGTTTACTCTTGCTTTATCTAACTTTGATATATGGCATAGACCTTCTTTGTTTGGAAGAATTTCTACAAAAGCTCCAAAAGTTGCTATTTTTGTTACTTTTCCCAGATAAACTTCTCCCGATTTAACTTCTTTAGTTAAACCTTCTATAATAGCTATCGCTTTATTAACGCCATCATGATCTGTTGAAGATACAAATACTGTACCATCTTCTTTGATATCGATTTTAACTCCAGTTTCATCGATAATCTTATTTATAATTTTTCCGCCTGCACCTATAACATCTCTAATTTTTTCTGGATCAATGCTTATTACTGAAGTTTTAGGAGCGTATTTTGAAACTTCTTGTCTTGGACTTGGAATACATTCACTTATTTTATCTAATATGTGAAGTCTAGCTTTTCTAGCCCCTATTATAGCATCTTCTATTACTTTAAAGCTTAATCCTTTTATTTTTGTATCAACTTGTATTGATGTAATACCTTCTACAGTTCCTGCAACCTTAAAGTCCATATCTGCAAAGAAATCTTCTATTCCTTGTATATCTGTTAAGACTTCTTCTCTTGAAAGATCTTCTGAAGTTATAAGTCCCATTGCTATACCAGCAGCTGGTCTCTTAAGAGGTACACCTGCATCTAATAAAGCTAAAGTACTACCACAAACTGAAGCTTGTGAAGTTGATCCATTAGAGCTTAGTACTTCTGATACTAATCTAATAGTATATGGGAATTCTTCCTCTGAAGGTATTAATGGCTCTAATGCTCTTTCTGCTAAAGCTCCATGACCTATTTCTCTTCTTCCAGGGCCTCTAAGAGGTCTTACTTCACCCACTGAATAAGCAGGGAAATTATAGTGATGCATATATCTCTTAGATTCTTCTTCACCTATTCCATCAATTATTTGAATATCACCTACAGCACCTAAAGTAGCAACTGTCATTACTTGTGTTAATCCTCTTGTAAATAATCCTGTACCATGCGTTCTTGGGAGTATTCCTACTTCACAAGATATTTGTCTAACTTGATCAAAAGCTCTCTCATCTGGTCTTCTATGGTGATTTAAAAGCATATCTCTTACAACTTCTTTTTGTAAGTTGTACATTATTTCCTTTATATCTCCTAGATTTTCTGGATACTTTTCTTCGAATTCTGCATAAACCTTTTCATTTACTTCATCCATTGCAGCATTTCTTTTATCTTTATCACTTATCCACATGGCTTTTTTAATGATTTCACCAGCAAATTCTTTTATGTCATTTTCTAATTCCTTACTTGGTTTATATAATTCAGGAACCATTTTTTCTTTTCCAAATCTTTGCATAGCTTCTTCTTGAAACTTGATTATATCTTGACAACTATCAAATCCAAATTTAATAGCACCAAGCATAACATCCTCTGGAATTTCTTGACCACCAGCTTCAATCATCATAACTCTTTCATTAGTTGCACAAACAGTTAATTGAAGTTCACTTTCTTCTCTTTCTTTAGATGTTGGGTTTAGAATGAATTTTCCATTGATTAGTCCTACTTGCACAGCTGCAACAGGTGTTGTAAAAGGAATACTTGATAAGCATAATGATAATGACGCTGCATTAATTGCTAGAATCTCTGGTAGGTTATCCTTCTCAACTGACACTACTGTACAAACAACTTGAACATCATTTCTATATCCCTTTGGAAATAATGGTCTTAATGGTCTATCTACCGCTCTTCCAAATAATATAGCATTTTCTGAAGGTCTACCTTCCCTTTTGATAAATCCACCTGGGATTTTTCCTACTGAATATAATCTTTCCTCATATTCAACACTTAGTGGGAAAAAATCTATTCCCTCTCTTGGTTTTTCTGAAGCATTAACATTAGTTAAAATAACTGTTTCTCCATAGCTAATAAATGATGCTATATTTGATAACATCCCGACCTTTCCAAATTCTAATTTAAGTTCTCTACCAGCTATAGTTGTTTTCATAACATTGTTCATTTTGTAACCTCCCTTCAGGCTTGTATCTTATCATTTAAAATTGTTAAAATAATAGAGCGGCTTAAAAACCGCTCTAAAGACTATCTTCTTAAGCCTAATTTTTTGATTATAGCTCTATATCTTTCGATATCTTGGTTAGCTAAATAATTTAAAAGACCTCTTCTTTGTCCAACCATCATTAAAAGACCTCTTCTTGAGTGGTGGTCTTTCTTGTGCATTTTTAAGTGACCTGTTAAAGAATTAATTCTTTCTGTCAATAATGCAATTTGCACTTCTGGTGATCCAGTATCTCCTTCGTGTCTTGCATGTTCTTTAATTATTTCTTGCTTTCTTATTGCGTCCATTGTTCGCACCTCCGTAAAATTATCCCCTATATCCATGAAATGAGATAGCACCCTCATATCTTAGAATTAGGTTCTTCTTTGCTATTATAACAAATGATATACATATTGTAAATTATAAATTTACATAATTAAACTACTATATCTTTATCTATAGCAAATTTTTCATCTTGCTTAATTTGTTCTATTAATTCTTCTAAAGAATTAAATTTTATTTCATCTCTTATTCTTTCAATAAAATACACCTTAATCTCTTGTCCATAGATTGTATCATTAAAGTTCAATATAAATGTCTCTATAGTTAATTGTTTCCCATTTACTGTTGGATTATTCCCAACTGATGTAATTCCTTTAAAAATTTTATTATTATATTCTATATTTGTATAGTAAACACCCTTTTTAGGAATTATCATATTTTCATCAAATTGTAAATTTGCAGTTGGAAACCCTATAGTTCTACCTAATTTTTTCCCATGAATAACTTTTCCCTTAATTAGATATGGTTTAGATAGCATTTTAGTAGCTTGTTTTACATCCCCTTCTAAAAGGATTTTTCTTATTCTCGTACTACTTATTACATCACCATTATAAGTATATGGTTCCATTATGTATAACTCATATCCATACTTACCTTGAAGATTTTTTAACAAATCTATATCGCCTAAGTTTTTATATCCAAACTTAAAGTTAAATCCAACTATAATTCCTTTTACATTATAGTCTAAACAAAGAAATTTTATAAAATCTTCTGCAGACATTGACATGAATTCTTTATTAAAACTTTTAAGAACAACTATATCTATATTTTCTTCTTCTAAATATTTTAACTTTGTTTCTAGATCCATAATTAATTTAGGTGCACTTTCTGGTTTAACCAATGTTTTAGGATGGTTTTTATATGTAAATACCATACTTTTCCCATTGTTTTCCTTCGCAACTTGAACAGTCTTTTTTACAAGAGATAAATGACCATAATGAAGTCCATCAAAACTTCCTAGTGCAACATAAGTTTCACTTTCTTTATTATTCATAATAATATCATCTATTACTACCATATCCTGCTCCCCTAATTAATTAATAATTTTTCTATCTTAAATCCTTGATGATCACTTTTCCCAAGACCTATAAAATTATTATTTTCATCATAAACCCTATATAATTTTCCTATTTCAACTTTTTCTTTAGTAAGTCTTTTATCAAAAACCTTAACTCCATTAATTAAAAGTTTCGAAAATTTATTTGAAGTCACTAACTTTTCATAATTATCTAATGCATCTTCCACACTTATAATATAATTTTTTATGTTTTCAGAGTTTATATCTTCTATATTAATAGATTTTTCTTCAGTAAATTTAGATGTTTTACTTCTTTTAAGCTTTGTCATTGTTGCTCCAACTTGTAGATCTTCCCCAATGTCATAACAAAGGCTTCTTATATATGTTCCTTTAGAACATTTAACTTTCATGCTAATATATGGATTATTTATTCTTACATCTTCTATTTTGTATATACTTACAAGCCTACCTTTTCTTTCAACTTCAATCCCTTTTCTTGCAAGTTCATAAAGTCTTACTCCATTTTGCTTTATTGCTGAATACATAGGCGGTATTTGAGAGTATTCTCTTTCAAAAGAATAGATAGACTTTAATATTTCTTCATTTCCTATATTAGATGAATCCTTTTCTTGTATTACATCTCCTTCTAAATCATATGTAGTAGTTTTTATTCCAAGTTTAAATTCTACTTCATATATTTTATCACTATTCATTATATAATCAATAATCTTTGTTCCCTTACCTATACATACAGGTAGAACTCCACAGGCTTCCGGATCTAATGTGCCTGTATGTCCAACCTTTCCTGTTCCTGCTGCTTTTTTAATTTTCCTAACAACATCAAAGGAAGTCATTCCAGTATTCTTAAAAATATTAATTACACCATCCATTATAATAACTCTTTCTCTATTTCTTCTAGAATTTTATCCTTAGCTTCTTCTAACTTTATTCCCTTTAAAGTTATTCCTGCTGCCTTAACGTGACCTCCGCCACCTAATCTTTCAGCTATATTCCTAACATCAAATTTATCTTTTGATCTTAAGCTTACTTTAGTTCCATTTTCTACTTCTTTAATTAATACAGCTACTTCTACACCCTTTATTTGTAATCCAAAAGATATTATATCTGAAGTATCACCTATTTCTATTCCCAGTTCATTTCCATAAGAAATTGGAATTTTAATTAACGATACTTTTCTATCAAGTAGAAGCTCCATATCATTTAAGGCTTTACCTATTAATCTAATTTTTTCAAAACTTTTGTTATCAAAGAGATTTTGATGTATATAAGTATTGTTTACTCCGATTTTTTTTAACCTTGCTGCTATAGTATGTGTTCTAAAAGTTACATTTGAATGCCTAAAAGCTCCAGTATCTGTAACTAAGGATGTATAAAGACAAGTTCCTATATTTTTTACAGAATCAGTTTCTTCACTAAAATTTAAACCTAATTCTTCTAAAAGTTCAAAAACTATTTCTGCTGTTGCAGCTGCTTCTATATCTATATAGTTCAACTCACCATAATTATCATTTGAAACATGATGATCTATATTTATTATCATTCCTTTAAAAGTATTCAGGTCGGCAGATATTCTTTCATAATTTCCGCAATCCAATACTACAACTATTGAAGTATCTTCTGTTGCAGATGTTAAATTTCCAGTAGCTTCCTTCGCACCTTTAAGGAATTGAAGGTTTTCTGATATTATATCTTTTGAAATTAAATAAGCGTCTTTTTTTAATTTTTTTAAAGCGTTTAATAGTGCAAGTGCACTACCTACTGCATCACCATCTGGTGATACATGATAGGTAATGCCTATTTTTTTACTATTTAAAATTATCTTGCTTATATCTTGTAAACTATTCATTTACTTTTCTTTAACTTTTTCTATAAGTTCTTCTATTTTCATACTATAGCTTATAGAATTATCAAGTTCAAATAGTATTTGAGGTGTATTTCTCAAATTCATCCTTTGACTTACTTCTTTTCTTATATATCCACTTGCACTTTTTAATGCTTCAAAAGTTTCCTTCTTTTCTTCTTCACTTTTTCCATATATACTTACAAATACTTTTGCATATCGTAAATCTTTTGTAACTTTGACTTCTGTAATTGAAACCATAGCTGTCATTCTAGGATCTTTTATTTCATCTCTTATTATAACGCTTATTTCTCTTCTAACTTCTTCGTTAATTCTTCCGCCTCTGTAATTAGCCATTTAAATCACCTCTTTAATTAAAGCTGCTTTCTTTCAATTGCTTGCATACTAAATGACTCTATTACGTCACCTTCTTTTATATCATTAAATTTTTCAACGCTTAGACCACATTCATATCCTGCATTTACTTCTTTAACATCATCTTTAAATCTCTTTAGTGAAGCTAAAGTTGATTCAAATATTACTATTCCATCTCTTATAACTCTAACTTCTGAGTTTCTTAATATCTTACCATCTGTAACGTAACATCCAGCAATTGTTCCTACATTTGAAATTTTATATACTACTCTTGCTTCTGCTTTACCATTTACAACTTCTTTGTATTCTGGATCAAGCATTCCGATCATTGCTGATTTAACATCTTCTATTGCATCATATATTATTCTATATGTTTTAATTTCGACTCCTTCTTTATCTGCAATTATTGTTGCATTTGAGTCTGGTCTCACATTAAAGCCTATAAGTAATGCATTTGATGCAGTTGCAAGGGTCACATCTGTTTCTGTTATTGCTCCAACTCCACCATGGATTACTCTTACCTTAACATCTTCTGTTGAAAGTTTTTCTAAAGACTGTTTTATAGCTTGAACTGATCCTTGAACATCAGCTTTAACTATTATGCCAAGTTCTTTAACTGTTCCTTCTTGAATTTGATTATATAAATCTTCAAGAGATACTCTATTAGCTGAATGGAAGCTCTCATCTTTGATTTTTTGCTTTCTAAGTTCAGCCATATTTCTAGATGTTTTTTCATCTTTAACAACAGTAAATCTATCTCCGGCTGCTGGTACTTCTGAAAGGCCTAAAATCTCTACTGGTATTGATGGTCCAGCTTTTTTTATACTCTTTCCTTTATCATCAAACATCGCTCTAATTCTACCATATGTAGAACCAACTAATATTGAATCTCCAACATGTAATGTACCATTTTGAATAAGTAGTGTTGCAACGGCTCCTCTACCCTTATCAAGCTTAGCTTCTATTACTGTTCCCTTAGCTTTTCTCTTTGGATCAGCTTTAAATTCTGCCATCTCTGATGTTAACAGAACCATTTCTAATAATTGTTCTAAATTTTCACCTGTTTTAGCTGATACAGGAACACAAATAGTGTCTCCACCCCAGTCTTCAGCTACTAATTCATATTCTGTTAATTCTTGTTTAACTCTTTCTATATTAGCTCCTGGCCTATCTATTTTATTTATAGCTACTATAATAGGAACTCCTGCTGCTTTACAATGATTTATAGCTTCCTTAGTTTGTGGCATTATTCCATCATCTGCAGCAACAACTAAAATAACTACATCTGTAACTTGAGCACCTCTTGCCCTCATTGCAGTAAAAGCTTCATGTCCTGGTGTATCTAAAAATGTTAACTTTTCTCCATTTAGATTTACAGTATAAGCACCGATATGTTGAGTTATTCCACCTGCTTCATGTGCAGTAACATTTGCTTTTCTTATAGCATCTAGTAATGAAGTTTTACCATGGTCAACGTGCCCCATAACTGTAACAATAGGAGGTCTCTTCACTAAATTTTCTTCAATTACATCATCTTCTTCAACTATTTCTAATTCTTCTTTTTCTTCTTTTCTTACAACTAAGCATTCATATTTTTCACATACTTTTTCAGCTGTTGCAAAATCTATTTCTTGATTAATAGCAGCCATAACTCCTGTAAAAATAAGAGTCTTTATAACATCTGCTGTTGGTTTTCCAAGCTTTTCTGAAAGTTCTTTAACAGTTATTGTCTCTCCTATTTCAACAACTCCAGATCCACCTTCGCCAATCACGTCTTCTTCTTCTTCTGATTTTTTCTTCTTTCTCTTTTTAGCTTGATTATTAACTTCTTCTGCTAATATCTCTTCATATTCATCAACTATAGTTTTGTTATCTGAAGAATTATTTTCTCCAATTAATTCTTTAATTAATTCTGCATCTTCATCTTCTATAACGCTCATATGATTTTTTACATCAACACTAAATTCACTCATTAATAATTCTATAAGCTCTTTTGAACTTATTTGCAGTTCTTTTGCCAATTCATATACTCTGATTTTTGACAATAAAATCACCCCCGGTTAAATTTTAACTTTTTCCTCTTCGTAAAGGGTATAAAGTTTTTTTGCCATATTTTCATCTGTTACAGCTATTATCTTCACTTCTTCTCTTCCAATTGAAAAACCTAATTCTTCCTTTGAAAAATCTTCTATTAGCCTTATATTTTTTGCTATACAATGGTTCTTAAACTTTTTTCTGGTACTATCAGATGCATCGTTAGATATTATAAACAAAAAAATGTTTTTTCTATTTCTTTGCTCATCGCATTTACTATACCCTTCAACTAAATTTCCTGATCTCTTTGCTAATCCTAGAAAATTAAAAAATTTATTCATTTCCTATTTCTTCCCTTAATCTATTATATATAGCCTCATTTATAGCTATATCTAAGTTTCTTGACAACCTTTTAGTTTTAAAAGCTTTTTCTAAGCATTCTTTATCTTTGCAGATATATGCACCTCTGCCTGATTTCTTTCCAGTCAAATCAACTGAAACTTCATTTTCTGGGCTTTTTACAACCCTTATAAGTTCTTTTTTAGGTTTCATTTCCATGCATCCTGTGCACATTCTTAAAGGAATTTTCTTTACCTTCATAAAAATCCTCCCCTTACTCTAAATTTTCTTCTGCTTTTAATGCTTCTGCTTGAGATTTACTTTTAATATCTATTTTCCAGTTAGTTAATTTTGCTGCAAGCCTAACATTTTGCCCTTCTTTTCCTATAGCTAATGATAATTGATTATCATCTACCACAACTTTCGCAGATTTTGAATCTTCAAAAGCTACAACTTCTAGTACTTTGGCGGGACTTAATGAAGCTGCTATAAATTCTTCTGGATTTTTGCTCCATTTTATTATATCTATTTTTTCGCCTTTAAGCTCATTTACTATATTTTGAACTCTAACTCCTTTTGGACCAACACATGAACCCATTGGATCTACATTTTCATCATTTGAATAAACTGCTATTTTACTTCTTGATCCAGCTTCTCTTGATATACTCTTTATTTCTACAACACCTTCGTATATTTCAGGTACTTCTAATTCAAAAAGTCTTTTCACCAATCCAGGATGAGTTCTTGAAACTAATATTTGAGCTCCTTTTGAGCCATTTTTAACTTCTACAACATATAGCTTTACTCTTTCGTTAAATTTATATTCTTCACCTGGAATTTGTTCGTTTGGTCCAATAGAAGTTTCTACTCTCCCAAGATTTACAAATACATTACCTTTGTCTTTTCTTAGCACAGTTCCGGTAATTATATCATATTCTAATTCCTTATATTCTGAATATACTATGTTTCTTTCTGCTTCTCTTATTCTTTGAGTTACTACACCTTTAGCAAGTTGAGCTGCTACTCTTCCAAAATTCTTTGGAGTAACTTCTAAATCAACTATATCATCAAGATCATATCTTACGCTTACGTCCTTAGCATCTTCTAAACTTATTTCAGTTACATCATCATATACGTCTTCAACTACAACCTTTTGAGCATATACATGAATTTCTCCTGTTTCTCTATTTATACTTACTTTAACATTTTGTGCTGAAGTTGTCGGACTAGCGTAATTTTTTTTATATGCTGCAACTAAAGCATCCTCTATAGTAGTAAAAATTAAATCTTCGCTAATCCCCTTATCTTTAACAATTTCTTTAAGAGCACTTATAAACTCTTGGTTCATTTTAATATCCTCCTTATTATATTTCCCCTTCTAAATTGGCTGATTTTATTTTATCCTTTGGAATTGTAACTAATTTGTCAGCTTCAACTACAATTGAATCATCATTTACTTCTTTTAATATGCCCTTTACATTTTTTCTTCCATCTAATGATTTCGTAAATCTAACCATTATTTCTTTTTCTATTTGTTTTTTAAAATGATCATCTGTAAATAATCCTCTATTTAATCCTGGTGATGATACTTCTAGAAAATATGCTTCTTTTATTGGATCTTTTTCATCCATGACATCGCTTACTCTTCTTGATAAAGCTTCACAGTCAGATAAAGTTATACCACCATCTTTATCTATATATATTCTTAAATAATATTCTCCATTTTCTTTTACATATTCAATGTGATAAATCTCATACTTTAATTCTTCTGCTATAGGTCTTACTAATTGATCAATAGTTTCCAATAATGCATCAACTTTCATATTACCCCTCCTTTGCTATATTCAGTTTTAATTTTAAAGATTTACTAAACTCTTAACTCCCTATAAAAAAAGCAACTATTTTAGTTGCAATTAAATAGAAAAAGCGGGCATTTATCACTCCCACTCACATTTTCTAGCTATTAGTAAATTACTTCTTTAATTATCCTATCATAATTTCCTAAATAATACAAGGGGTAGCAATAAATTATTACTTTTCTTATATTTATTACTTGCCCCATATATATTATTTTTATACTTATTTTAAAATAATGATAATTGATTTGTTTCTGACATACCTTCAAGACATCCATGATTACTTAAAGTTTCTATTACTGTCTTTGAAACCTTTGACCTTATTCTTAAATCTTCTTTTGATATAAATTCACCTTGTTTTCTAGCTTCAACTATACTTTTCGCAGCATTTTCTCCAACTCCCTGAAGCGCACTAATAGGAGGTCTTATTCCATCATTTTCTATTGTAAATTTTGTTGCTTCTGATATATACAAATCTACTTTCAAAAAATTTAGCCCCCTTGCATAAAGTTCATAAGAAAGCTCAAGTACAGTAATTAATCCTTTATCTTTTGCAGTAATCTTATTTCCGAGTTCATATAGTTCATCTAATTTTGCTTTTATAGCTCCTGGACCTTTACAAATAAGCTCTGCATCAAAATCATCCGCCCTTACAGTAAAATATGTAGCATAATAAGCTTCTGGATAATATACTTTAAAATATGCTATTCTTACAGCCATCATAACATAAGCAACTGCATGCCCTTTAGGAAACATATACTTGATTCTTTTACATGACTCTATATACCAATCAGGAACATTATTTTCTTTCATTGTTTTCTCAAACTCTTCCGTTAGCCCTTTACCTTTTCTTACACTTTCCATTATAGTAAAGGCCATTTTAGGCGGAACTCCTGCATACATTAAATAAACCATTATATCGTCTCTTGTAGATATACAATCTTTAAGAGTTGTATATCCTTCTTTAATAAAGTATTGTGCATTATTAAGCCATACATCTGTTCCATGTGAAAGTCCAGATATTCTAACTAAATCGGCAAAACTCTTAGGTTGAGTATCAACAAGCATCCCTCTAACAAATTTTGTTCCAAATTCCGGAAGTCCATAACTACCAACTTCACAGCCTAATTCTTCCTTAGTTACTCCTAATGCATCTGGACAAGTAAATAATGAAATAACTTTTTTATCATTTAATGGTATGGTTTTGGGATCAACTCCTGTTAAATCTTGAAGCATCCTAATCATGGTAGGATCGTCGTGCCCAAGTATATCAAGCTTAAGTAATCTACCTGATATAGAATGATAATCAAAATGAGTAGTTGTAACATCTGAAGTAGCATCATCGGCTGGACGTTGTATTGGTGTAAAATTATAAATTTCATTATCACTTGGAACAACCATAATACCACCTGGATGCTGTCCTGTTGTTCTTTTTATTCCTGTGCAACCAATAGTCAATCGTTCAATCTCTGCTGTTGAAGTCCTTATTCCTCTTTCTTCAAGATATTTTCTTACATATCCATAAGCTGTTTTTTCAGCAACTGTTCCTATTGTTCCTGCTTTAAAGACATATCCTTTCCCAAATAGAACTTCTGTATATTTATGAATTTCTCCTTGGTTATCACCTGAGAAATTAAGATCTATATCTGGCTCTTTATCTCCTTCAAAGCCTAAAAAGGTTTCAAAAGGTATATCATGACCATCCTTTATATATTTAACTCCACATTTTGGACAATCCTTATCTTCCAAATCAGCTCCTGAACTAACAGAACCATCTAAGAAAAATTCAGAATTTTTACAATTAGGACAAACATAATGTGGTGGTAATCCATTAACCTCTGTTATATTTGACATTGTAGCAACAAACGATGATCCTACCGATCCTCTTGAACCAACCAAATATCCATCTGATAAAGATTTTGCTACTAGTTTTTGAGCTATTAAATAAAGTACTGCATATCCATTACTTATAATAGAGTTCAATTCCTTGTCTAATCTTTTTTGGACTATTTCTGGTAAGGGATCTCCATATATTGAATGTACTTTTTTCATTGTCATTTCCCTTATTTCTTCATCTGCACCTTCAATTTTAGGTGGATATGTTTCGTCTGGTATCGGCTTTAACACATCTATTGAATCAGCAATTTCTCCTGGATTGGTTATAACAACTTCTTTTGCTTCTTTTTCCCCTAAATATGAGAATTCTTTTAGCATTTCTTCAGTTGTTTTCAAATATAAAGGTGGTTGGTTATCTGAATCCGAAAATCCTTGTCCTGCCATTATTATTCTTCTAAAAACTTCATCTTGTGGTTCTAAAAAATGAACATCTCCAGTTGCAACAACAGGCTTATTTAACGCTTTTCCCAAATTATATATTTTAGCATTTAGCATTCTTAATTCATTTTCATCTTTTACATTTCCTTTTGCAATCAGATATGCATTATTTCCTATAGGCTGAATTTCTAAGTAGTCATAAAATCTCATTATATCTTTTAATTCTTCATCTGACTTACCATCTAAAACTGCTCTATATACCTCACCAGCCTCACAAGCAGAACCTATTATAAGTCCTTCTCTCATCTCCATAAGCTTACTTTTTCGAATTCTTGGACTTTTATGAAAATTATCTATATGTGCTTCTGACACAAGTTTATAAAGATTTTTCATTCCTTCTTGAGTTTTAGCAAATATTATTACATGATATGTTTTTTCTTTCTTAATATCCATTTTCTTCAAAAACTCTTTATTCAAGTCATTAAGTTTATTAATATTTAACTCTTCTATCATTTTCTTTATTGATATCAAGAAAATTTCTGCTGTCGCCTTTGCATCATCTACTGCTCTATGGTGATTTTGTAGTGAGACTCCTAAATGTTTTGCTACTAAATTTAATTTAACTCTTTTTAATTCTGGATATAAAAACCTTGCAAGTGGAACTGTATCAACTATAGTAGAATTAAATTCAAGTCCTAAATCATTGCAGTTCTTTTTTATAAATCCTGTATCAAAAGCAGCATTATGGGCTACAACAGCCGAATCCTTTATAAATTCTATAAATTTAGGCAAAACAATTTCTATAGGATCTGCATCTTTTACCATTTCATCTGTTATTCCTGTAAGTTCTGTTATATTATAAGGAATTCTACATTTAGGGTATATAAATTCACTAAAGGTATCTATTACTTCTTTTCCTTTAATTTTCACAGCACCTATTTCAATTATTTTATCATTTTTAGATGAAAACCCTGTAGTTTCTATATCAAATACTACATATGTATCATCAAAACTTTGCCCCTTATCATTTAATGCTATAGGTATTCCATCATTAACCAAATATCCTTCCACGCCATATAATACTTTAATTTTATTTTTCTTAGCAGCAATTTGAGCATCTGGAAAAGCTTGAACAACACCATGATCTGTTATTGCAATAGCTTTATGTCCCCACTTAGCAGCTCTTTCTATTAATTTTGTAACTGATGTAATTCCATCCATAGCGCTCATAGCAGTATGACAGTGGAGTTCAATCCTCTTTTCTTCCGATCCATCCATTCTTTCTATTTTACCCATTTTTAAAATATCTCTTCCCATTATTACTACTTCTCTTGAATAGGTATCATAAATAGCTTCCCCTCTTACTTTACAATAAAGACCTTTCTTAACATTATCTAATACCTCTTCAGTTTCTTGTGGCTTTAGAAAGCATTTTACAGTTATTGAACTTGTGTAATCTGTAATAAAGAAGGTAAGAATTATTTTTCCTGTTTTCGTTTCAACTATATCTGTCTTAAAAACTTCACCTATAACAGCAACAACTCCAGAAGTTTCATCAATTTCCTTTATTGAAATAGCTTCTTGACTTATACTTCTCCCTAAAATGCTATTTTCGCTTTTAGGTTCTCTTTTAAATTCTCTTTTTTCATAAGTTTTCTTAGGTTTGGTATTTTGTTTTTCTTCACTTTCTTTATTGGTAGATTGTGCTGAAATATTTCTTCCGCTGAATATTTCTTTTAAAACTTCTTTTTCTTTTTTAATTTTTTCATTATAATCGCCTTCTACCTCTAAGCTGCTATCATACTCTAAAATTACCTTGCTTTTGACACCAAAGATATTTTCAATGTTGAGAGCAATCTGTTTAGGAACTTCTTTAATATTTAAATGTTCATTTATTTTTTCATATCCACTTCTTATAGTTATTGCATTTCCTTTTATAGTCTTTAAACCTTTAGTTAAAATAACTTTTGACAAAGGAATTCTTTGCATAATTCCTTCTATTACTTCAAACCAATGTTTTTCAAGTATTTCTTCTATTGTTAGGGTAGATATATCTCTATAAAATAACACTTCTATATCTATTTCTATTCCTAAGGTTTTTTTTATAGCTTTCTTTACATCAGCTTCTTCTTCATTATTTAATCCATCTTTTCCTCTTAGTACTACTTTAAGAAGATTACTCTTTTTCAAAAACTGAAATCTTACTATATTTATTTCTTTATCTTCTAAGGATTCATTTTTATTAATTTCCTTTTTTATAAGTTTTAAAGCATTTTCACTCAAATAAACAACACCTCCTATACAATCAATAATTAGTAATGGATAATGTTTAATTGATAACAGATAATTTAATATTTACCAATTAAAATTCAACGAAATAATTGACAATGTTAATGTTAACTAAGCATTTATTTAAACTTAATTTTTCATTACTCATTGTCAATTATTTTAATTACATATTTTCTATTTCTTTCATTAATTCTTCAATTAAATCTTCTTCTTTAACCTTTTTCACAATTATACCTTTTTTGAAGATTAAGCCTTCTCCTCTTCCACCTGCAATTCCAATATCTGCCTCTCTTGCTTCTCCTGGTCCATTAACAGCACATCCCATTACAGCAACTTTAATATTTTTATTTATACTTTCTAACTTTTTCTCAACTTCTTGTGCTATTTTAATAAGGTTTATTTGAGTTCTACCACAAGTAGGGCAAGATATAAATTGTAAGCCACTTTCTCTTAATTTTAAAGCTTTTAATATTTCTTTAGCTACTTTTATTTCTTCAATAGGATCACTAGTTAAAGATACTCTAACCGTATCCCCTATACCTTCAGCTAAAAGTGTGCCAAGTCCTATACTTGATTTTATAGTTCCTCTAAAAGGTGTTCCTGATTCAGTTACTCCTAAATGAAGAGGATAATTACAACTTTCGCTCATTAATCTATAAGCTTCTATCATCATTACGACATCTGATGATTTTATAGATATAACTATATCATAAAAATTTAATTCTTCTAATATTTTAACATGTCTTAAAGCTGACTCTACCAATCCATTTGCAGTTGGCTTTCCATCTCTTTCTAATATATCCTTTTCTAAGGAACCTGAGTTTACGCCAATTCTAATTGGTAAATTTTTAGCTTTTGCTGCTTCTGCAACTATTTTAACTTTTTCTATATTTCCTATATTACCTGGATTAATTCTTAAAGCGGATACTCCATTTTCAATAGCAGCTAAAGCTAATTTATAATCAAAATGTATATCAGCAACTACAGGAATAGGTGAATTTTCACATATCTTTTTTAGTGCTTCCGCAGCTTTCATATCAGGAACTGCACATCTTATTATCTCGCATCCTGCTTTATATAAATCATCTATTTGTTTTAGTGTTGCTTCTGAATCTCGTGTATCTGTGTTAGTCATTGATTGAATAGATACAGGAGCATCACCTCCTATATAACAACTTCCAACTTTAACTTTTCTTGTTTTTTTTCTTTCCATTTTCTTTCCTCTCCTAAAGTTGTATAGGGAATAATATATCCTTTATTGTAACTACTATCATAAGTCCAAAAAGTAGCATTAATCCAGCGTAGTTCATTACCCCAACTACCTTGTCTGGAACTTTTCTTCTTGTAATAAGTTCTATTAATAATATTACAGTCCACCCACCATCTAATGCTGGAAATGGTAACATATTAAATACAGCTAAATTTATACTTATGAAAGCTACAAAATACATAAGATTCCATATACCATTTTTTGCGGCTTCACTTGACATTCTAATTATAGATACCGGTCCCCCTACATCTGTTTTAAAGTTTACATTTCCTGTAATCATCATTTTTAAACCTTTATAGGTTTGATTTACTACAGATGCTGTTTCCTTAAAACTTTGTTTAAAACTTTGAACAATTCCCGGTTTTTCTACTCTTTGAAATTCAAAGCCTATCATATATCTTTCTCTATCGTTTTCCTTTACTAACTTAGGAACAACAGTAATTTCTTTTTTCTCCCCATTTCTCTCTACTAAAAAGTTAATTGGCCTATCCTTAGCTAGATTTATACCTACTGTCAAATCATCAGCTGAAAAAACCTTACTACCATTAACTTTTAAAAATTCATCACCTTTTTGTAATCCAGCTTCTATAGCAGGCATATTTTCAGATAAATTTTTTACTGTCGGTAAACTATAACCAAATTTATTCAAAAATACTGTAAATATTATTATAGCAAATAAAAAGTTCATCGTTGCTCCTGCTATAATTACACTTATTCTTCTAAGAGGTGACTTTGAAGAAAAACTTCTTTCGTCTTGAACTTCTTCTTCTTCCCCCATCATTTTAACATATCCTCCAATAGGAAACAAACCTATTGAATATTTTGTTTCTTTTCCTTGAGTTGAAAATATTTTTGGTCCCATTCCAATAGCAAATTCTTCAACCTTTATTTTATTTAACTTTGCCATAGTAAAATGACCAAGTTCATGAACTATTATAAGTAAACTAAACCCTAATAATGCGTATATTATATACAATCTTGCTCTCCTCCTAATTCCATTTTGACCTTATATACTCTCTTACTTTTTTATCTAATTCAATTACATTTTCTAAAGTAACTTTTTTTGATTTTTCTTCTTTAAAGTATTCTAAAGCTTCTTCTATTATTTCTGAAATTTGTAAAAATTTTATTTTTTCTTCTAGTAATAAAGCTACAGCTTCTTCATTAGCACCATTTAATATACACGGTGCTAATCCACCTTCTTTTCCAACTTTATAAGCAAGATTTAAGCATCTAAAAGTTTCTAAATCAGGCTTTTCAAAAGTTAGTGTTCCAACTTCATAGAAATTAAGTCTTTCCGCTATAGCATGTTTTCTTTCCTTTTTATTAATTGCATATTGAATTGGTAACTTCATATCTGTTGATCCTAATTGAGCAATTACGCTTGCATCATTATATTCTATCATAGAATGAATTATACTTTGAGGGTGAACTACAACTTCTATATTTTCATATGGACAATTAAATAAAAAATGTGCTTCAATAACTTCAAGCCCTTTGTTCATAAGTGTTGCTGAATCTATAGATATCTTTTGTCCCATATTCCATTTCGGATGTTTAAGTGCATCTTTAACGCTAACCTTCTTCAAATATTCAGTATCCATTCCTCTAAATGGTCCTCCTGATGCTGTTAAAATAATTTTGCTTACATCTTTTTCAGTATACCCATTTAAAGCCTGAAATATAGCACTATGTTCTGAATCTACCGGTAGTATATCAACTCCCATTTCTTTTGCTTTATTTATAACAAGTTCTCCAGCCACTACTAAAGTTTCCTTATTTGCTAAAGCTATATCTTTTTTAGCTTCAATAGCTTTCATTGTGGGTCTTAAACCAATCATTCCTACAACAGAAGTTACAACCATATCTATTTCATCTAAGGATGCAATCTTCTCAAGCCCTTCTATACCTGAGAAAACTTTTATCATTAACTCATTTTCTAAACAATAATTTTTAATTAATTTATAACTTTCCTCATCCATCATAGCTACGTATTTAGGACTAAATTCATTTATTATCTCCTTAATCTTTTCAACTGAAGAATTAGCACTTACTCCTATAAGTTTTATTTCCTCATTTGAGTTTCTTATCACTTCTAAAGTTTGTGTGCCTATAGAGCCTGTAGCCCCTAAAATCGAAATTTTTCTCATATTTACCTCCTAAGTACTCAGTATTTAATTACCGTAAATCATATCTTTTGCAATTATACTATAAATTGGTCCTGATATTATACCAATGAACCCAAACATCTTTACCCCTACATAGATAGATATTATTACTATTAGAGGATGAATGGCTAATTTATTACTTAAAAATTTAGCTTCAAGTATTTCTCTGGTTAAACGCTCTAATAAATATAATGCAATCAATCCAAATACTAATAAATATCTCTTCATTACAATATTGTATATTATAATTGGTATAAAAACAATTGTTGTTCCAACAAAAGGAAGTATATCTAAAATAGCACATAAGCTTCCTAAAAAAATACTATTATGTATTTGAAGCACCTTAAAGCCTAGAATTATTATACATGCACTTAATATTATTAATTTAAGTTCAACTTTGAATACTTCTTTTAAATTTTTTATTTTTTCAGAGAAATTAATTATTATTTCATTAGGAAATAAATTTTTTAATAAATCGTAAATCTTATTTTTATCTACTAATATAAAGTAATCTACTATATTTGCTATAAAATATGATACAATTCCTCCCCCTGTAACTATGGCACCTTGCATAATCATATTACTACTAAGAAAACTACTTAATGTTTGTAATATCTTATTTAAATCAAAATTT
>JAQCTH010000004.1 GCA_027686065.1 Clostridiaceae bacterium AF10-41 | reverse complement strand
TTTTTTTATTTTTTATTTCCATTATGTAGTTGCATATATTTGAAATAAATTTAATATCATGAGATACTAAAATAATTGTTTTATCAGTATTTATTAAAGCATTTTCTAATGCTTCTATTGCTTTAATATCTAAGTAATTTGTTGGTTCATCTAATATTAATATATTATTATCTGATAAAATAACCTTACATAATCCTACCTTTACTCTCTCCCCTCCACTTAAATCTCTTACTTTTTTATTTACACTGTTATCTTTAAACCCAAATTCACTTAGATTGACCCTTATAAAAGTCTCATCATAAGATGAATCTTTCTTTATATTTTCTAAAATACTTTTATCATCATCTAAAATACTTTGAACTTGATCAAAATATCCTATTTTTACAGTACTTGAAATCTTAACATTATCATTTTGTTTACTAATTATATACCTTAGTAAGGTTGTTTTTCCACATCCATTTTCTCCTATTAATGCAATTTTTCTTCCTTGTTTTATTTTGAAATTACAATCATCTATCAGTAATCTATCTTTCATACAAATTTTAAAATCTTTTATTTCAATTGGATATTTTGAGTTTAATTTCATATTTGGTACAATATTAATTATAATTTTCTTACTTACTTTTGGCTTTTCTTTAACTTCTAAGTGATTTATTCTATTTTTAATTGATTTGATATTATTATCTATATTCTTCTTTCCCTTTTGATCTCCCATTTTTATAGTTTTAGCTTCTGATGGTCCCATTCCTTTAGGGGCTTTTTTTATTCTATCTCTTAATAATTCCTTTTCTGATATTGCTTTTTCTAATCTAACTTTTTCATGAATATATTTATTGTATTCTCTTTCATGTACTTTTATATTTTCTTCTTTTTGATTTATATAATCACTATAATTCCCACTATATATAGTTAAATTTCCATCTTCAATTTCAGCAATTTTGTTACACAAATCATCTAGAAAATTTCTATCATGTGAAATAATAAGCACTGTCCCTTTATACTTCTTAAACATTTCACTTAAAATCTTTACACTTTCAACATCTAAATTTGAAGTTGGCTCATCTGCTATTATAATCTTTCTATTTTCTTCAAGTGCTTTAACTATCCTCATCTTAACCTTTTCTCCTCCGGATAAATACTCCTCATACTCATCTGGAACATGCAATATACCTTTTAATTTTCCAGCTCCTTTAAATTCGCACCTTTCTTCTCTTTGACTAATATAAGAATAACTATCTGTAAGATAATAAGATCCTTCATCTGCTTTTACTTCACCTGTTAATATTTTTATTAAAGTTGTTTTTCCTGTTGCATTCTCCCCTACAATTCCTATTCTATCCCCTTCAAATATTTCAAACTTATCTATATCTAACAATAATCTATCTCCATAATATTTCTTTAAATTATTAATGCTTGCTAGTTTCATATTAAATCCTCCATATACAAAAATATAAAAAAAGGATGCTGTAAAAATTACAATTCACAACTATCCCGATTAAATCAATTCTTCATCAATATTATTTGATTTATAAATTAAATGTATTCTATTATAATTTATTGTTTTTTCTTTTTTAAATAATTTAATAATATCACTAGCTTTTGGACAAGATATATATTATGATTATAAAAAATACAAATTTAAGGTGGTACATATATGACAGTTTATGCAATAACATTTTATTTAAATGAAGATTCTCATTCATGTGATTGCGATTCTCACGATCATGATCATGAACATCATCACCATCATCGTGATGACTATGATATAGTTGGAACTATAAAAACACTTGGAGCTTGGGCTAATTTTATGCCTGACAGCTACTTAGTTAAAACTGACGTTTCTGCTAAAGAAATAGCAGAAAAAATTAAAGCATTCTTACAACCTAATGATTTACTTTTTGTAACTAAAGTTGATAAGAATGATGTTGAATCTTTAACTCCTGGAGTTGTAGATTGGATAAAGGCTTAATTGTAAAAATTTAAAGGGTTAGATTTATTTTAGATCTAGCCCTTTTTCTTTCTAAGTATTTTTTATAACGATATCACTTCATTAATCATAATTTTCTAATTCATAAAGTCTATTATATAATTAATTCTGAAATAAGGTATTACCTCCTACATTATCTTTAAAACTATCTTATACAACATCTAACTAATTTTTTATTATATACAATAAAGCTATTATTGTTTTATAATTAAATAAGTTTTAAAATTTTACAAAAGAGGAGGATTTGAATTGATAAATGCGTTAACTATATTTATTTTACAACTTATCTACGTTCCACTTTTAACATTGAGGACAACATTTGTTGTAAAAGGTAAGAAAGCTCAAGCTTCAATGTTTGCTTTTCTTGAAGCTATAATTTATATAGTAAGCTTAGGTATTGTTTTTTCTGATTTAAGTAATTTTCTTAATATAGGTGCTTATATACTTGGATATGGTATTGGAATATATATTGGAGGAATTATAGAAGAAAAGCTTGCTATCGGATATAGAACTATTCATGTAAATTTGACTAGCTATAATCAAGAATTAATTGATATGTTAAGAAGTTTAAAATTTGGAGTAACCACTTATACTGGTGAAGGAATTAATAAAGAAAAACGATATAGACTTGAAATTGTATCACATAGAGTAAGAGAAAGTGAAGCTATCTCAATAATTCAATCTATGGAGAAAAATGCTTTTATAGTTTCTTACGAGCCTACTCAATTTAAAGGTGGATATATTACTAAACATCTAAAAAAGCTTTAACTTCATGTCAGGTGCATAAAATAAGAACTATTCTTTCTAAATCTATATTAGATAAACTGAGTAAATTTAAAATGTGAAAAAATAATCAAAAAATTCTAGATATATTATATCTAGAATTTTTTGATTATTTTTTATTTAAAGGTGTTTTTAACTTTTAATACTATTGCATCTGCTTTTTTTATAATTTCAGATACTCCCATTCTTATTACTTTTTTCCCTTTAAATCTTTCTTCTCCTTTAATAGAGATATCATTTGTTAAAATTACACATACTGCCTCTTCTATGTCTTTTGATTTTAACTTATTTTCTACTCCAGCTCCACCTTGAGTTTCAATTAGTACTTCAACTCCATGATTTTTCCCTGCTAATATCAGTGCTTCGGCTGCCATATAAGTATGTGCAACTCCTGAAGGACATGATGTAACCCCTACTATTTTCATATCTGCTCTCTCCTTATCCTTACATTTCTTCAAACTCTAAATCAAAATCTTCTTCGCCTATTTTACTTTCATTATCTGTGTTTACTTTCTTAAGTAAATTAACCATAACTGCTGTTACTATAGATCCTCCAAGTACACCTATGATATAGCCTACTTTTCCTTCAACAACTGGTAGCACTATAAGTCCTCCCCATGGAGCATGATTTAAAACTCCAAGTAAGAATGGAATTATATTTCCTACTGCTGCACCAACCATAATTGATGGAATAACGCGAAGTGGATCATTTGCTGCAAATGGTATTGCTCCTTCTGTAATTCCTACACATCCCATTAATAAAGCACCTTTTCCAGCTTCTCTTTCTTCAACATTGTATTTCTTAGGAGCTAATAATGTAGCTATTCCCATTCCTATTGGAGGAGTACATATTGCCACTCCAACACCACCCATTAAATATGGTAGAGTATCAACTTGTGTTTGTGCAAATAATGTAGCAACCTTATTTATTGGTCCACCCATATCAAATGCAGTCATACCTCCTAAGATAGTTGCTAGAGGAACCTTACCAACATCTCCTAATCCGCCTAACCAACTTGTAAGATTTTCCATTATAGATGCCATTGGAGTTCCTATTATCCAAACTATAATTCCACCAGTAATCAACGTACCAAATAATGGATATAAAAATATAGATCCTAATGATTTTAATGATGTAGGTAATTTAATTTTCTTTAATTGCTTTACCACCATACCAGCAATAAATCCTGCAACCATCCCCCCTAAGAAACCTGCTCCTACTTCTTTTGCTAAGTAAGCACCAAGCATACCAGGTGCTAATCCTGGTTTATCAGCTATTGAATATGCGATATATCCGCCTAATACTGGTATAAATAATGTCAACCCTGCTAGTCCTATTTGTGCTAATCCTGCTAACCATCCCTCTGTAGGTGTTGATGGGATATCATTTAACATTACTGATAATGAAAATAAAACTCCTCCTGCAACTACAAATGGTATCATATGAGATGTTCCAGTTAATACATGTTTTTTTAGTTGTAGTAAACTTTTTTTCAAATCCATATTATTCACCTAATCCTTCCTTTAACATATTAAATATATTGTCTTCATTGCTTGTTAGTAATTCCTCTATAAACTCTTTGTGCATTAATTGTCTTGCTAATCTTGAAATTATTTTTATATGAGTATTATCTTCATCATTACCTGGAACTGCTATTAAAATAATTATATTAGCTAATTCTTGTGTTTCAGCATTCCATAGGACTTTTTCTTTTAATCTTCCAAAACATACAGCCGGTCTTAAAACGTTTTCTGTTTTACCATGTGGTAAGCCAATATCATTTCCTATTGAAGTTGGAGATAATCCTTCTCTTGCCAAAACATCTGCATAAAATTTATCAGTATCCGTAATAACACCTTGTTCTTTTAATTTTTTAACTAAAACTAATATTGCTTCATTTTTTTCTTTTACATCTATATCGAACACGATACATTCTCTTTTTATAATAGATTCCATTTATTAAACTACCTCCAATTCAGATTTAAATAGTATTTCTTTAATTTCAATTAATGAGTTCGCGTTTTCTAATTTTTCAATTAAATTTGTATTTTTAATCATTTTCATTAAGACTATTACAGCTGGAATATGTTCTTTTTTATCCTTGCTTGCTAAACAAAAAATTATTTTAACTTTTTTATCACCAAATTCTATAGGTTCCTTACTAACTATTAAACTCATACAACTACAGTTAACCCCATCACCTCCTTTTCCATGTAATAGTGCGAAATACTCATCTGTAACTGAATAAAATCCTACAGTTTCCATAGTATTTATAATATCTTTTTCATATCTCTTATCTATGAATTTTTGGTTTTCAAGCAACTCTGTTCCTTCTTTTACAATTTCCTTCCATGATTTTTTTTCTTCAATCATTTCTATACAATCATTAATTAATAAATCACTAAGTTTATTAATTTTTGATGGCATCAATACACTTTGATATCCAAATTCCTTTTTAATTACATCAAGCACTTTAATTCTATCTCTATCATTTAAGAAATTTAGTTTTTCATTAATGGAGTAATAATTTGCTAGTATTTTTTTTCTTTGAATTCCAATTCTATCAAGATTAATATAATCTTGCTCTGATAATAAAGGATTAACAACTACATATTCTTTTTTGTTTAATAGATTTAATTTTGTTGTAGATATTATGCAATCAATTTTTTCCCAATTATCATATGTAGCTAATTTATATACTGGAATTGTATCTATTATATTTATTTGATATTCGTTTAATAGTGTTTCTTTCAATATTGTTGTTGTTCCATACCCATGTCCACAAACTAATAATATTTTTTTATTTAAAGATTTTGTTAGCCTCTTTATACTTGCAATAAAATGTATTGTTAAATATGTTATTTCATCATAATTCTTAATATCTTTTAGCCTGTCTATTTGCTTAATAACCTTTGATACTGCTTCAAACACTTGCATATCTTTTTCTGAAAGAATAGAAAATACTTCATCACAAATGTTTATTCTGCTACTAACCCTCTTAATTAAAGGAACAATATGATTTATTAATCCATCAACTAGTATAGTATCTTTATTAAAATCAATATCCATTTCATTTGACATTGATGCAATTAGATTTGAAACAATAGTTTCTATATAAATTAGATCTATATCCTCATCTAATCCTGCATCTTTATTTATATAATTTAATAATCTAATTAGTACTTTTTGCTTTCTATTATCTATTTTCATATTTATAACTTTTTCTAATTTTTCTATGAATTCGTTATAACCATCACAACTATAGCTACTAATAGTTAATTCTAATGGATTTTCTTTTCCTTTTAATATAAACCAAATAACAACAAATATATTTGATACATACCATTTATATGAATCATCTGTCAGAATGCAATTCATATTTTCAAGTAATTCATCAATCCATTTTATTACATCTTTTAAGGTTACACTTTCAAAAGCTTTTTCTATAATTTTAACTGAATACTCTTCAAAGGCATTTAAATTCGATTCATCTTCTTTTAATAAATGTATATATTTTTTAAATTCATTATTCATTAAAGATACTCTATTATTTTTAAGCCCCTCTAAAAAGAAATGATCTGTGTAACTAATTTTTATATTTTTCTTACTTAGTTCATCTTCAAGAAAACTCATATCATTTTTAATAGTTGATCTAGAAACTTGAAAATCAAAACTTAACTTATTAATCTTAAGACTAGCATTATCTATTAATAAAATTAGTAAGATTAAAGAGGCTCTTTCCTCTTGAGAGTATATAAAATCGTTTTCTTTGGTTATTGTAGATATATCAATATCTTTAGGAAATATTATCATGCCTTTAGATTGTTTTTCTATTAATGGCATTCTATTTAACTTCAGTAAGTCATTAATCCTATCTACATCATATCTTATGTGCCGTTCCTTAATGTCTAATTCAATTGATACTTCCTTGTAAGTACTCACATTATTAATTTGCAAATACTCAATTAACTTTAGCATTCGTCCACTTAACACTTTTTTTCCTCCCTTATCACTCCCTCTTACAATATCAATGATACATAAGATACATGTTTAATATAAGCTAGAAGTTTTGTAACTTTTTTTTCATATTTTATAGTAGTTAGTAATTGTAATTATTTTTACATTAATTATACAACCTTTACTATTAGTTATTACTATGTACCTTATGATAAATAAAAAAATAAGAGAGGTATATCTTTTCCTCCCTTATTCTTATCTCATTCTTGCAGCACTAAATGCAATTATTGATGAAATAAATCCTAATAATGCAGCCCAATAAGCGCTTCTTGCTATTGCTATTCTATTTGAATCCCCCTCTGATATAGCATTTTGTAATGCTCTATCAGCAATATCTAAGAATACTCCTGATGTATAAACAAACATAGTAGTTGTTATTTCCAAAATCTTGCTTGTATCAATAAAATTTTCGCTTTCTTTTGTGTTGTATAATGTATCTCTAGCCGTAGCTCTAGAACTATATAAAAGATATAAATTTAATAAATCTGCTAGTAATCCGACTTTAGATGCATCTATTGACTGCTCTAATGTATTTAATCTAGATAATATCTGTTCTGGAGTTTCTGTACTTTCTTCACTTTCTGATATGAATCCAAAGTCTTCTTCGAAATCTATTTCAACACTATTTTCATCAGTATTTTCTCCAATATTTCTATTTTTTTTATTTTTTAAATCTCCCTTTTTTTCTTTCTTTACATTTCTTCTAGCCTTCAAATTTATACCTCTAAGAACTAATTGCTTATATTATAAAATATACACTTAAATTATATTAGATACAATTAATTAATATTCATTTATATATTAAAATCATTTAAAACAAATTTCTCAATTGCCTTAGCTACTCCACTATTATTATTATCTTCAGTTATGTAGTTTGCTAGAGATTTTACATCTTCCATTCCATTTTTCATAGCAATTGAAATTCCTGCTCTTTTTAACATTTCGATATCATTGCCTCCATCACCTATACACATAACTTCTTTAATATCTATTTTTAAATTTTTTGCTAGTTCTTCTACTTCTTTTCCTTTAGATACTCCCTTACTATTTATCTCACAATAATGATGTTCTGCACTAGATATTTCAAATTCATTTGTTTCTTCTAATAATTGTCTAACCTTTTTCACTTCATTTAAATCCTCTTTATTTATACAAATTGCTTTAACTATCTTATATTTCTTATCATCTTTTAAATTTTCAAAGTGATAGTTCTCTACTATATTTACTTTATATTTATCTTCCAACTCATTATTTATTACTTTATAACTATATGTATTCGGAATACTTTTTTCAGATATTATTTCATTTTCTGTGTTTAAATATATATCCACATTATAATCTTTAGTTAAATTCTTTAATCTTAGAATTTCTTCATAACTTAGAGCCTTAAAACTTAAAGACTCATCGTCCTTAAGGATTATTCCCCCGTTTGATGCAATTACTTTTATCTTATTACCTAATGTTTCTTTTATATGATCTACAAATTTATAAATTCTTCCTGTTGCTATACATATATTAATCCCAAGGCTACTAGCTTTTCTTATAGTTTCTATATTTTCTTTAGTTATTGTTTTTTTATCTGTTAAAAGTGTTCCATCTAAATCTATGCAAACTAATTTATATTTTGGTTCCTTCATTCTTCTCTCTCCCAAATTCTATGTAAATAAATAATCTGTATGAACCAATAGATTCATACAGATTATTATTTTTATTTTACCATTCTGCTATAGTACCATCGTAGTTTTTCCAGCTTGGATTAGTCCAATATAATCCTTCAGCAGAAACTTTTTCAACTAATTCTTCATCTATTTCTATACCTAAGCCTGGCTTAGTTGGTATATCTAAGAATCCATCTTTGTATTGGAATATTTCTTTATTCTTAACAAAATCAAGTAAATCAAATCCTTTATTATAATGAATTCCTAAGCTTTGTTCTTGAATAAATACATTTGGTGTACAAACATCTAATTGTAATGTAGCTGCTAATGCTATTGGACCATATGGTGCATGAGGTGCAACTGCAATATCAAATGCTTCAGCCATTGCTGCAATTTTTCTAGTTTCTAATATTCCACCACAAAGTGCTATATCTGGTTGTATTATATCAATAGCTCCATCTTTGATAAGATTTTTAAATTGCCATCTAGTATATAATCTTTCCCCTGTTGCAAGAGGTGTAGAAACATGATTAGCAACTTCTCTAAAAGCTTCTTCATTTTCTGGAAGAACAACTTCTTCTAAGAACATTAGCTTATATGGCTCTAACTCTTTTGCTAATACCTTAGCCATTGGTTTATGAACACGCCCATGGAAGTCTACTCCAATACTTAAATCAAATCCAACTGCATCTCTTATTGCTTTTACTCTATCAACAACTTCTTGAACCTTTGTAAATGAATCGATATAGTGAAGTTCTTCTGTAGCGTTCATCTTTATTGCTTTAAATCCTCTATCTCTTCTGTCGATAGCTTCCTTTACAACATCAGATGGTCTATCTCCGCCAATCCATGAATAAACCATTATTCTGTCTCTAGCAGCTCCCCCTAGTAATTCATATATAGGAACATTTAATGCTTTTCCCTTTATATCCCATAGAGCCATTTCTATTCCTGAAACGATAGTTCCATTAATAGGACCCCCTCTAAAGAATGATCTATGAAGTTCTTGCCAAATTCTTTCTATTTCAAAAGGATTTCTTCCTATTATTCTTTTTCCTAATTCGTAAGCTCCTGCTACTACTGTATCTGTTTTAGTTCCAGATATCATTTCACCCCAACCTTCGATTCCTTCGTCAGTTGAAATTTTTATAAATATCCATCTTGGTTTTACAGTGTACACTTTAATACCTGTTATTTTCATTACAAAGTCTCCTTCTACTATTAAATTTTATTTAAGCGCTTTGCTCTATACTGCCGTTATCTTCTGAACTTTTTTTAGCATCTTTCTTTGGTTTAATAACATCCATGTAGTACCATACTATTACAAATACTACTAATAATACTGGTATAGATATTACTGGAGCCACTGTAAATGCTATAAATACTAAGAAACTTTGAGTTAAACTTGTTGCTGCAAATGATGATATTAATGCCCCTGCTGCTAAACTTAAATCTATTCCAACGCTTCCAGCTAAATTTGTTAATATTGGTGCTGTAACAGTTCCTGCTAATAATATTGCTGCTGTTGTACATAATCCAATTACAATATTTTTAAACAAGTTACCTCTAGTTAATGCAACTACCATTGCAACTCTGAATGGTACAACTGCTAAGTCTGCGAAAGGTAACATTCTGTTTCCTGGAAGTACTACTGCTAATAATATTGTTAATGGAATTACTATTAATGAAGTAGTTATAACATCAGGGTTACCTGAAACAACAGCTGCATCTAGTCCTATGAATAAATCTCTTCCTTTAAATCTCTTCTTAGCAAATTTCTTTGCACCTTCAGATATTGGCATTAAACCTTCCATAAATAATGATGTCATCTTTGGTATAAGAACTAAAACTGCTGACATGTTTACAGCAACATTAGCTATTTGAGTAAAATCATATCCTGCTAAGAATCCTATAATTCCACCTAGAATTAATCCCATTATTATTGGTTCTCCAAAGAATCCTAAATACTTTTTAGCATCCTTTAATGAGAAGTTTATCTTATTTACTCCTGGTATTTTATCTAATATCCAGTTAAGAGGTACTGCAACTAATAATGATGACAATGCTGAAACTGTAGGTAATGATACTCCTGGTAAACCAAAGTACTCTTCAACCATCGGTGCTGACCAATCTGATAATTTGAATGTTATAATTGCCATTACTATACTTGCACCAACACCTAAGAATATGTTGCCTGTTACAAAATATGTCATAACTCCAACTATAGCCATATGGTGATAATTCCATATATCAACATCTAGAGTATTCGTTTTCTTTAAAATTAACATTATTATATTAACAGCTAAAATTGCAAATATTAAAATTGGTATAATTGGTGATGCCCATGTTACTGCTGCTATTGTTCCCCAGCCTACATCTAGTACATCTAAGCTAAATCCCCATCTTTCAACCATAGCTTTTGCTGCTGGTCCAAGACTTCCTGATAAAAGATTAATTACAAGTTTGATACCTGCAAATCCAATACCAACAGTTAAACCTGATCTAAATGCTTTCGCTGGTTTAACTCCAAAAACAATACCTACTAGTAATATTATTATTGGTAAAAGTACTGTTGGACCTGCGTTTAATAGTGTCTGGAATACATTATAAATAATTTCCATAGTTAATCCTCCTCATTTTAAAGCTATTTTATTTATTTTTTAGCATAATTCACTATTTCTTCTAATGTTTCTTCTTCTCCGATACCTGTTAATAAAGACATTGCTGATACTACTGGTATTTTTGCATTATCTCCACCATATTTTCCTGTTGTTACTAATATATCGAAATCCTCTACTTTACTATCTATTTCTAATAGTTTACATTGAGTAACTGATACTGCTACCCCATTTTCTTCACAAACTTCTCTAATCTTTGTTGCTACCACTGTTGATGTTGCTATTCCATTTCCACAAGCTACTAATATTCTTTTCATTTTTCATTCCTCCATTTTAATTAAGTTTTGTGTAGTTGTATTTAAATTTATTTTTTACTTTTTAATCTAAATATTTTTTTATTACTTCTAATACTGATTCATCGGATTTAGCTTCTATAATTTTCTTTAAATCCTCTGTATTTTGAATTAAACTTATAATTTTTTGAAGCATTTCTATATGACCATGTGGTTCATTTAATGCTAACATAATAACAATTTGTACATCCAATGTTATGCTTGGATCATCCATTGCTTGAAAATTCACAGGATTATTAAGTACTCCCATTGCTATTGCTGATTCATTTACTAAAGTATGATCGCAATGTGGTATCGCTATTTTTATAGCAGCTGGTAATCCTGTTGGATATTCTACTTCTCGCTTTAATATAGCTTCCTTATATCCTTCTTTAGCAAAACCTTCTGCTTTTAGATTATCTGCTAAGAAACCTAAAATTTCACTACTATTACTAAAATTTAAATCTCTATAAATTAAAGTACTGTGACTCATATCTTTTCCTCCTACTGTATCTCTTTCTCTAATTGCTTTAATGTATTTACCAATGCTTTTATGTTTTTTGAGTCTACATCCTCTTTATTAAAAAGACTTGATCCAATTCCTAAATAGTCAGCTCCATTTTGCAAATATTCTTTAGCATTTTGTGCTGAAACTCCACCAACGGCCATAATATTTATATTTCCTAAAGGAGCTTTTATATCTTTTATATAGTTACTTCCACAAGATCTTGCCGGAAATATTTTCACTATATCTGCTCCATTTTCATAACACCACCATACTTCAGTTGGAGACATCGCCCCTATTACTGATTTAACATTATGTCTTTTACATTCATCAATAACTTCTTTTGAAACAACTATTGGCGTTAAAATAAATTTTGCTCCTGCTTTTATAGCATTTTTAGCATCATCTATATTTTTTACTGTTCCCGCACCTACACTAACTCTATCTCCATATTCTTTAGAGATTTTTTCTATAGTTTCAAGGGCACCTTCTGTATTTAATGTAATTTCTACTGCTCTAATACTTGACTGAACTAAAGCCTCCATAACGGTTTTTGTTTGTTCATAGCTGTAACCTCTTAAGATAACAGTCACTTTAGAAAAATCTTTCATCTTTTTCCCCCCTTTGGTTTTTGTCTTGCCATATATCAAAGCAATTCCTGTGCCAAGTTTTTATGGCTGATTTTGTATTTATGTTTTTATAGTAAAATCTCTAATATTTCATCCTTGTTAGTACTAGATTTTATCTTGTCTAATACATCTTGCTCCATGATTATTTTATATAATTGTTCAAAATATTTTTTGGAATCATCTTTTAATGCTATAAGGAAAATTAGATCTACTTCATAATTAGCACTCCATGTTATCTTTTTGTCTAGTTTTGTAATTAATATGGTTGGTTTTGTAACAAACTCTGAATCTCCATGCGGAATTGCTATTCCACCTTTTAAATATGTATCTCCAAGCATTTCCCTTTTAAATACACTTAATAAGAATTCTTCTTTTACATACCCACCATTAATAAGTTTTTTAACCATATCATCTAATGCCTCGTCCTTATACCTATATTCTTCATTAACAAAAACAACATCTTTGTTAATAATTTCAGATAATTTGTTTTCTTCTTTTTCTGAAATTATATTATTAAGCTTTTTAACTCCTGAGCCCTTCATCAATTCTTCTAATGATATAAATGGAATATTTCTAAATTCAGGATTTATTGTACCTACTATTGCTTCAATTTTTTTATTTTTTCCTATTTTAGATAAAGCTATATTTATATCTTCATCCATAAATCCTATTGATATTATTTCAATATCCTTTTTTTCTGAATGTATTTTATTTTTTACATATTCTTTTATCTTTAAAGCAGATCCCTTTCCTGTTATACATAATGTGATTATTACTCTTGATAAATTGTTATCTTCTGTATTATATTGATTAATTCCATATCCTTTAGAATCATTTTCTAAATCATGTACTATTTCTTCTAAAGATTGATCTGTCAAAGCTGATTTTCTTACCGCTTCTAAAACCATTAATGTATCTACTCTTCCCATTACTCTAGTCTCAATGCCTGTTCTTGCTGTAATTATATCTCCAAAGGTAACTAAAGATCCCATATCTACCAAGATTATGCATCCCTTTCCCTGATTACTTTCTTTAACTACTTTTATAGCTTTATCAAGCATTATATCTGGAGAATCTCTAAAATCCATATCTAATCCTACTGCATGTTCAACTCCTAAGAACTTATTTGCCACCTCTGCCATTGCCGATGCTACTCTTCCATGAGTCATTACTATAACAGCCACTTTACCTTCTTCACTTTTAAATTCTCTTCTGTAATTTTTCAAATACATAGTGATAAATCCAATTTCATCTTCAGGTATATCTATATCTAATCTTTCTTTTACTATTTGACATATTTTCCTAGCTACATTAAATTCTATATCATATTTTTTCTTTATAATTTCAATCTTTGGATTTATTATTTCTTTACCGTTATGTATTCTTTCGTAAGTAGAATTTAAATGAACTGCTAGAGGATATATTATATCCGATTGCAATCCTGGGAGCTCTTTCTTAGCAAGCTTCACCATAGCCTTTACAGTTTCAAGACTTTTAACACCTACTAAATTCATTAACTCATCAGTGTTAACAACTGTATAATTAATAGCTTTTGCTCCTCTAATAAGTTCAAGCTCAACTTGTTGGCTTAATATCTTTGATATTTCTTCATCACTATATCCAACAAATTTAAGTTCTGATTGTCTTTTTTCTATAAATTTGTATATGTTTGTATTTTTATTACTTTGGATTTTTTCCTCTCTAGCACCCTTTATTCCTTTTTCAGATATATAAATATCTTCCACTACAAACTTTTCTATATCTGAATTGTTAATTTTAACTCTTCTACTTTGTTCTTTTATATAATCCGGTAAATGCCTTTCATTTATGTAAAGTCTCTTATCGTCTTTTATTTTATGTTCTAAAAAACTTATTGCACAAGCAACTTGAATATCACTTTTTAATTGTCCAATATTTCCTTGGCATTCATATTTCATAAGTTCTTCTATTACTTTTTTAGATACTAACATATCTTTTTTAATTCTATAGCTTTCTTCCAAAAATGCTTGATTAATTAATTCAAACCTTTCTTCAAATGGCCTATCTTTAATTGCTGGAATTTCAATAACCATAGGTATTCTTCTTCTGAATGTTAATAAAAGTGAACTTTCCACATTTTCAGTAGTAGCAGCAATTATCATTACATTGCTTCTTCTTATTGTTTCACTCTCCCCTAACCTTCTAAATGTTCCTCTATCTAATATACTAAATAATATTTCTTGTCCTTCAGACGGTAATCTGTGAATTTCATCTAAAAATAATATTCCTCCATCACAAGCTTCAACTATACCGATTTTATTATCTGTAGCCCCTGTATAAGCCCCCTTGACGCTACCAAACAACTGTGATAATAAAAGCTGAGGATTGTCCGCATAATCAGCACAGTTAAAAACTATATATTTAGCATCTTCAGAAAAATTACTGGTACTCTTTGCAAATTCATACATTGCATCAGCTAAATAACTTTTACCAACTCCAGAAGGCCCTAAAATTAAAACATGTAATCCATGAGGAGGATAACTAACTGCAGCCTTTGCTTGTTCAATTTGCAACTTAAGGCTTCCATCATATCCTACTACTTTTTTGAAGAAATTATTTTCTTCTATATTATTTTTAATCTCCTCTTCAGTACCTTTATCTATGTTATTACTTGGTATTTCATTATTTGAAATTTCATTAAACTGCTTTTCATCTAAATTAGATACTATTTCTTTTTTTATATTTGCTGCTGCATACCTCTCTATTTTATATCCTTTTTCTTTTAATGCTTCTGCTAGGGCTCTATCAGAGATACTTTTATTATTCTTTAAAATATCTACTGCATCATTTTTTATATACACTAATCTTCTACTTCTTGAATTTCCTATATTATTTTTCTTTCTATACTCAGTTACAACTTCCCTTAATAAATTTAATTCATTTGCTATTTCCTCATCAGTTAAAGGATTTTTTTTATCTTCTGATTGTAATATATCTGTTATCATTTTTCCTATATCCATAATCACTATCCCCCATCTTCATTTAATAATTAGTTAAAATTCTCTATTTATTAATTTTTAAAATAATCTAATCTCTAATTAACTTTCATATATTACTTTGTTATAAAAATAGTGTTTGCAATAAAAAAATTATTAATACAATATGAAAAGAGAAGTCTAATCTAAAAGATAAACTCCTCATTTTAGCTTTAATTAAATCACTTTCTCAAATGCAACTCTTTTTGCCTTATCTTCTAGATAAATAACTCCACAATATTTAAAATCATTTTTATTCAATAGTTTTTGCATAACTAAGTTTTTTTCATGTGTATCTATTTTTATATTTTTTATACCTTTATCTTTGCAAATTTTTTCTATACTTTTTATTATTTCTGTTCCTGCTCCTTTTATATTATACCTTCTAGAGGTCGCTATTCTATGAATAACAGCATACTCACCATTAGATATCCATTTGCCAGCATAAATTAAATCGTATGTTTTTTCTTTATCAAAAGATAGTGCTACAGTACCTATGATTTTATTATTATCTTCTAACACATAACTATATTGATTTTCTATATCCCTTAGTATAACTTCTTCATTAGGATATCCCTGCTGCCACTGATCAATTTTACTTTCCTTTAGAAACTCCTTAGCCTCATTTATTATTTCTATTATGTACTTTAAATCATCTTTTTTTGACTTTCTTAACTTCATTTTTTTATCCTTTCTAAAAATACATATATTACAACTTCTATACAAAATTTATTAACTAGTATTATACAGTAGATTATCCTTTCTGTAATTATTAATAAAGTAAATTTCAAGAATTTATTAAATTAATAAAAAAGACTATATCTTACTCTTAAAATAAGATATAGCTCTTTCTTCAATCTTTATAATATTACTTTAATTTATTACCTATAAAATAAACAACATACGCACAGAAAATACAAGCACCAAAATACAATAAAAGTGTACCTATTCGTTTTGAAACTTTCATATCTCTATAGCTTACCTTATAGTCCGTAAGAAGAAATATCAAAACCAAAACCAAGGTTAAAATCGGATACTTATCAAGAATTTCTTTATAAAATAATCCTATATAAATAGTAATGGGTAAATCTATCCATCCAATTAATCTAATAAAATATATAAACTTTTTTGTATTAATTAATGTTTTAATATTACTCATAGAATCAATCCTCAATTAAATTATAATTTATAATAATTATATCACTAACAAATCTCATATTTGGTCTAATATTGCATTTTTTCTAATGTATTGATAAAAATTTAATATATTAGTCTTTTTAGGTTCATAGTTACCTATTACCTGTTACCTATTACTTTTGCTCTATAAAGCCTTAATTGTACACTGTTAATTATTAATTGAACAAACTATTATCTAGATATTTTTCCCACACCATAGTCTACTAAATTTTCCACGTCTTCTACACTTGCTAAATTCGCATCTCCATAAATTGTATGTTTTAATACAGAAGCTGAAACTGCAAATTCACAGATATATTCTGGAGTCTTTTTGTTTAATATACCATAAATTACTCCAGCTGTTAATGCATCTCCTCCACCTACCCTATCAACTATATCATCAATTATCTGAATGCTTGATGAAAATAAAGTTTTATTAGTGTAGTAATTACATTGTAATGTATTTATTGATGATGATTTTATATCTCTAAAAGATGAAAAAATATGCTTTATATTAGGATATTTTTTAGAAATCTCATCATAATAATACGTTAGCTTTTTGTATTTATCTTCTAAACTACATTTCATATTTAAGATATTTTCTGCATCTAAAATACCACCTGAAAAAATATTAACATATGGTAATACTTTTTCAGTAACTTGACTTGCTTCCTCTAGACTCCACATTTTTGCCCTATAATTTGAATCATAACTAACCAAAATATTATTTTCTCTACAGTATTCCAATATCTTAAACGTTAATTTTCTTGTTTTTTCAGAAATAGCTAGAGTTATTCCAGAAAAATGGAATATATTAACACCTTTTAGCGCTTTTTCAATTAAAAAATCATCTTCTGAAATAGAACTGAAAACCGAATCAAGTCTATCATATATAACTTTTGAACTGCGGTTGCCACTACCTGCTTCTAAAAAATATATTGGTGTTCTCTTATTTCCCCTACTTATAAAGCTTGTATCTACATCTCTTGATTTTAAGTATATAAGCATTGCTTCTCCTAAGCTATCACTGGAGACTTTTGTAATAAATCTCGTGTCTACCTTAAAATTTGCTAACGAAATTAATACATTAGCTTCTCCACCACCGTAGTTTACATTAAATTCATTTGAATTTGATATTAATACTCCTTTTTTAGTAGCTAATCTTAGTAATATCTCTCCTAATCCAGCAACTTTCATATTAAAGCCCTCTTGCTTTATTAAATTTTTCTATATATTGCTTACAAGTCAATTCTATTTCATCGAATTTCCCTGCCTCACCAAGCTTATTTAGTTCTCCACCAATCCCCACTATTGAAGCTCCAGCTTTTACCCATGTATCTATATTTTCTAAATTAACTCCGCCTGTTACCATTATGTTTGCATGTGGAAGTGGTGCCTTTAATGAACTTATATATCCTTGTCCAAAAGCATTTCCTGGAAATAATTTAATAACATCTACTCCACTTTCATAAGCTGTTACTATTTCATTTATTGTCATTACTCCTGGTATATAAGGAATATTGTATCTATTACAAAGATTTGCAGTATCTTTATTAAAGGATGGTGAAACTATATATTGTGCTCCAGCTAATATTGCCATTCTTGCAGTTTCTGAATCTAAGACTGTTCCAGCTCCGATTACAACATCAACATTTTTATAATACTTTTCTGAAAGATCATTTATTATTTCATTAGCAAATTTATTTGTATAGGTTACTTCTATTGCTTTTACACTTCCATTAATACAACTTTCTGATATTTTAACTCCAATTTCTTTTGTGGTACCTCTAACTACAGCTACTACTCCACAACTTTTTAAAGCTTCTAAAACTCTTACTCTAAACATAGTAAATCTCCTATAAATTTCATATAATATTTTTGAAAACTCCTAATGGAGTTTTTTCATTACTTTTTCACTATTAACTACTCCATATATCCACCTTTCATTGGTGAAACAGCTTTCTCTGAAAATATCTTTAATATTCCTGATTTATACTTATTTTGTCTTGGTTTCCATGCTTTTCTACGTTCAATTAGTATTTTATCTATTTCTTGTAAATCTAACTTTCTACCATCAATACCTATAATTTGTAGAATTCTTTGTTCTATATTAATTTCAATTAAATCATTTTCTTCAACCAAAGCTATTGGTCCACCTACTGCTGCTTCTGGCGAAACATGTCCTATAGCTGGCCCTCTTGAAGCTCCTGAGAATCTTCCATCTGTTATAAGAGCAATACTTGAAGATAATTCTTTATCTGATGAAATTGCCTCTGTTGTATAGAACATTTCTGGCATCCCACTTCCCTTTGGTCCTTCATATCTTATAAATACAGCATCACCTGGTTTAATTTTTTTAGATAATACTGCCTCAATTGCTTCTTCTTCACTATCAAATGGCCTTGCTTTTAAAATTGCTTTATGCATTTCCTTTGGTACAGCTGAATGTTTAACAACAGCTCCTTCTGGTGCTATATTACCTTTTAATATAGCAATAGCTCCATTTTTGCCTATTGGATTTTTATATGGTTTAATAATGTCTTCTTTACTTAAACCAGTTCCTTTTAAATATTCATTACATTTTTCATAGAATCCATTTTTCTTTAAATCTTCTAAGTTCTCACCTAAGGTTTTTCCTGTAACTGTCATTACATCTAAATGTAATAAGTCTTTAACTTCCTCCATAACCGCTGGAACTCCACCTGCATAATAGAAGTACTCTGCTGGCCACTTACCTGTTGGACGAATATTTAATAAATATGGTGCATATCTATGTATTCTATCAAAACTTTCTGCATCTATATCTATTCCGAATTCATGAGCTATAGCTGGAATATGAAGTAATGAATTAGTTGATCCAGAAATAGCTGCATGTATTATTATTGCATTTTCAAAAGATTTAATTGTAACAATATCTCTTGCCTTCAAATTTTTCTTAGCTAATTCAATAATTTGCTTTCCTGCTTCTATTGCCACACTTTCTAAATCTTCACATGTTGCTGGCATAACTGCACTTCCTGGTAGCATTAATCCTAATGCTTCTGCCATTATTTGCATTGTTGCAGCAGTCCCCATAAATGAACATGATCCAGCTGATGGACATGCGTTATTTTTATAATAAGTTAATTCATCTTCAGTAATCTCTCCACGTTTTTGCATAGCACTATAAGTCCCTATTTGCTCTAATGTTAAAAGATTAGGACCTGCTTTCATTACTCCACCAGTAACAACAATTGAAGGTATATTTATTCTTCCTATTGCCATTAAATGTGCTGGTACACCCTTATCACAACTAGTTATAAATACACCGCCATCGAAAGGTGTTGCATTAGCATGAATTTCTATAAGTGATGCTATCGTATCTCTTGATGCTAATGAATAATTTATTCCATCATGACCTTGTGCCATTCCATCACATATATCTGTTGCAAAAAACCTTGATGCCCTTCCTCCTTTGTCTGCTACTCCCATAGCTGCATTATTAGCAAATTTAAGTAAATGTACACTTCCTGGATGGCTATCTCCAAATGTACTTTCAATTATTATTTGTGGTTTAGATAATTCTTCTGACGTATATCCCATTCCCCTACGAAGTGGATCCATTTCTGGAGCAATCTTTCTAATATCTTGACTAATCATAATATCCTCCTTATTTAATGTTCTATTATTTAAACATAGCTCGGATAATGGAATATCCATCATCCGAGCCTATAAAATTCATTTTATACTCTATTATTTAAGTTCTGGCCAATAGCCTTTATTTGCTTCAATTAAGTCATCTAAGATTTCTTTTGCTACTTTTGCACTTGGTATAGTCTTAGATAAAGTAAGAGCCTGCCATAACTTTTGATAGCTTCCTTCTATCCATCCTTCAACAACTAGTTTTTCTACTGCAACCTGTTGTTCCATTAATCCTTTTTCAAATCTTGGAATAGTTCCTTGAACTAAAGCTTCTGGTCCATTGCTTCCAACTATACATGGAACTTCCACCATAGCTGTTGGATCAAAGTTTTCTATTGCTCCTTTATTTTCAACTATCAATAACATTCTTTCGTGTGTGTTATATGCAATTGCTCTTGCCAAATCAACTATAAATGAAGCATGAGCATCTATATGAAATTCTCCGCCCTTTGCAGTTCCAGCTTTAATTATTTCCCTTGCTGCTTCAAATACATTCTTTTCTCTTCCATTCATTACTTCATTAGCCCTTGTAAAATCTTTATTAGAATGTTCTACAACATAATCTGGATATAAATAATATTTTAAATAAGTGTTTGGTAAGAAGTTTGGATCTAAAGCTATTAAATCCTTTGCCTTTTTATGAGTTTCTTGCCAGCTTGGTTCTGTATGTTGAGTGTCTACTTCAACTTGATTTAAATATCCATTTTCTGAAACATAAGCTCTTAATTTAGGCATTAAATCCTTTCCTTCTTTATCTCTAACGCTAGTCCACCATCCAAAGTGATTTAACCCAAAATAACTAACTTCTAAATCTGCTGGAGTTAATCCAACTATTTGAGACATACGACGTAATGTTCCAACTGGCATATCACAAATATTTAACACCTTTGATTTTGGTTTTAATACACGGCAAGCTTCTGCAACTATCGCTGCTGGATTAGAGTAATTTAGCATCCAACAATTTGGCGAATATTTTTCCATAAGATCTATTAATTCCATCATTCCACCTATAGAACGCATTCCATAAGCTATTCCTCCTGGTCCACATGTTTCTTGACCTACAACTCCATATTTTAGAGGAATCTTTTCATCTTTTTCACGCATTTCATATTTTCCAACACGAATATGTGCCATACAGAAATCTACATCTGTAAATGCTTCTTCTGGATCTGTTGTATATGAAAATTCTATATCAGGTGCACTTTCCTTTAATAATATTTCTAGTGCTTCACCTATTACTTCTTGACGTTCTTTATCGTTATCATATAATTTTAATTTACGTAATGGAAAACGATCTACATTATCTAGAAGCATCATTACAATCCCTGGTGTAAATGTACTTCCTCCTCCTGCTATCACTACAGAAAACTTTTTATTCTTATCCATAAAATTAGCCACCTTTCCTATTACAGTTTATAAAATTCAACTATTATATTTATTTAAATTTTATTTTGTTTTTCTTACTTACAAGCACATTATAGACCAGTAAATACTTATGGTAAACAGTTTCTGAAGCCAAAGAAACATGTTACCTTAGGTTGTAACATGTTCTCAAAATATTTCATTATTTTGAACTATTTACTCTATATTTACATGATTATTTAAAACTTCCATATTTGATAAATTATCTCTTCGACTTAATAAAAGACATATCCAATCTAAAACTATATGAGTCGCTTGATCAAATAATGAGCTTAATAGCTGAATGGACCCTTTGTCATCATCAGATTTAACTTTACCTGGTACTTCTAGAATAGTGTCTGCAATTTCTCCTAAAGGAGAGTTTCTTTTACTTGTAACTGCAATCACCTTAAGACCTAACTCTTTTGCTGCTCTTGCATTACTTAAAGTGTTTTTTGTGGTTCCAGATCCAGATATAGCAATATATATATTCTCTTCTTTTAAGGCAGGAGTGATGGTTTCCCCTAAAACATACGACTTATATCCTATGTGCATTAATCTCATTGCGAAACTTTTTGCCTGAAAGCCACTTCTTCCTTCTCCATCTACAAATATAAAATTATCCTTTTTTAGAATATCTATTACTTTATATATTTCATCTCCATTAACTTTTAAAACAACATCATTAACTTCTTTTAATATTTCTTTTATTATATTCATATAAATTCTCCCTTAAACTTACTTACTTCATCTCTTGGATTTTCTTTTGATGTAATTGCTGATCCTACAACCACTATATCAATATTGTAATTTTTAAATATCTCAATATTTTCTAATTTAACCCCACCTGACACTGCAATATGTTTAATATTTGGAAATTCCTTATTGAATTTTTCTAACTCATTTATAAAGCTCCCTTGATTTTTTTTATCAGTGGATGTATGTGTACAATAAATAGCATCCTTGAAATTAGATATTTTTCTTATTTTATCTTCAGAACACTCCAACAAATCAATCATAATACCTTTGCTATATTTTTTAGAAACCTCATAACACTTTTCTATAGTTTCTAATGATGAGTTTCCCATTACTGTTAAAATATCAAATCCACACTTATAGCCCATTTCAAATTCATAAGCACCTTCATCAATTGTCTTTATATCACCTAAAATTAAAGATTTATTTTTATTTAAATTTATTTTACTTAAAATTAAAAGTCCATAATCTTTTATTAAAGAAGTTCCTATTTCAATAATATCTGCCAATCCATCAAATTCATTTACTAACTTTAAAGCTTCTTCAATAGTCACTCTATCAATTGCTACTTGTAATCTCATTTTTTCTTTCCTTCTTACAAAATAAATATATTCAATTTATATATACTCAAATAGGAGTGACTAATTCAGCCACTCCTTATATTATATTTTAGTTTGATTCTATTCCAAGATATTCATCTACGCTTTTTCTGACACCTGTAACTCTCAATCCATAGATAACTTGGACATTCTCTCCTTTAATTACAACACCATTTGCTGCTGTTTCGTTTTTTAATAAAGCTTCATTTACTAATGAAGAATCTTTTACTATTAATCTCAATCTGGTGAAGCAATTATCTACTTTTACTATATTATCTACACCACCAAGTCCTTCAACTATAACTGGTGCTAAATTTGCTTCTCCTGATGTTTTAATATCTACTGACTCTTTGTTTGATGTAGACTTTGCCTTATAATCACTCTTTGTATAAAGCTTAGTTTCACCTTCTTCTTCTCTTCCTGGAGTTTTAAGTTTAAACTTAGTTATTACAAATCTAAATATTAAATAATATACTATGAATTGACCTATACCAACTAATATATACATTGGCCAACCTGTTTTTTCTATTCCAAGTGGAAGGTTATATAATAAGAAATCTATTAATCCATTTGGACCTATTGCTGTAACTCCTAAAAGATTTAATATTACCATTCCAAGTCCACTTAATACAGCATGAATTCCAAACAATACTGGTGCTACGAACATGAATGAAAATTCAATTGGTTCCGTAACTCCTGCTAAAATAGATGTAACTGCTGCTGGAATTAAAATTGCTTTGATCTTAGTTTTGTTTTGTGGTAATGCTGTATGATACATTGCTAAACATGCACCTATTAAACCAAACATCTTTGAAAGTCCTCTAGCATCCCAAATTACTGATGCTGAAAGTTTAGCTATTGTTGGATCAGCCATTTCTGCAAAGTATATGTTTCTAGCTCCTTCAAAAACTTGACCACCAACTTCAGCAACTCCTCCTAATGAACTATACAAGAATGGAGTATAAACTAAGTGATGTAAACCTGTTGGAATTAATAATCTTTCTAATGTACCATATGTGAATATACCAAAGTTTCCTGAATTTTTTATAAATTCTCCAAGGTTATTTATTCCACCTTGTACTACTGGCCATATATAACTACATACTATTGCTAAAAGAACAGTTACTGGTATTAATATAATAAATACTAGTCTTGAACCCCCATATATTTGAAATGCTCCATCAAATTCTTTTTCGCTAAATTTATTATGAAAATATGCTACAACTATACCTAATATAATTCCTAAAAAAACTCCCATATCAAGTATTTGTACACCTAATACAGTTGTTTGACCGCTTCCTCTTAATGCATCAGCTGGTGCTAGTTTTCCGTTTAAATTTAAAAATATATTCATTGCATTTATAAATACTAAAAATACTAATAATGATGTGAAACCTGCTTCTGCTTTTTTCTTTTTAGCAAGTCCTACTGCCAAGCCTACACAAAATATAATACCCAAATTTGTTAATACAGAAACTAATGAGCCTGACAACATTTTTCCTAATCCAAATACAAGATTATTCTTTAGAAATGGTAAGTACTCTGCTAATCTAGCATTAGTTAAAATATTACCTATTGCAATTATTATACCTGCTATTGGCAATATTAAAACAGGTACAAACATTCCTTTAGAAAAGTTTTGTAGTTGATTCATTATCTTTTCTTTCATTTTCTTTACCTCCATATATTTTTTCGAGAAACCATTTACATTTTTCATTATAATAAGTGTCATATTATCTGTATATAGATTTTGCCCTCAAAAAAACGTGTTACCCAATTAGATAACACGTTACTTAGAATTGCTATTTTTTCTCTTATAGTATTCGTATATCAATAGTTCTACTAATACCAATACCTTGGGAAAGAATGTATTAGGCATTAGATTTCTGTCATCTAACTTATTTGCATCATCTATCTTTAAACTTACATCAGCAAGTCTGCTTATACTATTTTCAATTTCATTTGTAAAAGATATAACTTTTATACCATGTTCTTTCCCTGTTTTTACCTTATTCAAAACCATAGGTGTTTCTCCTGATTTTGATATAACTATAATTGCACTTATAAAATCTAAATTATTTTCAAAAACACCTATTGAATCTGTTCCATTTGATAATATACATCTTTTTCCCATTACTAATAATTTCTTGTTTATATACTCTGCTACAATTCCTGAAAATCCATTTGCATATATGAATATGAATTTATTACTATCCTCAAATAATATGTCTACAAATTCATCAATTGCTTCCTTACTATTTCCATCAAGTAAACTTTCCATATTTAAACTATCTAAAAAACCTCTTTCGTTTAAGGTATCTTCAAATTCACTTTTCGCTAACGCTGCTAAATTATATTGCATTTCTAAGAATCCAGAGTAACCAAGTTTTTTAGAAAGTCTCATTATAGTTGATGTTGAAGTAAAATTATTTTTAGCAATACCTCTAACACCTAATTTATTTACTTGATCTATATTATCTAATATATAATTCAAAACTTTTATTTCAATTTCAGTAAGGCCTTTATTTTCAATAAGTTTAGATAAATCCATTCTTTCCTCCAACTCAATTAATATTTTTATAATATGAATCTTTAATAATATACTATCATTAGGTTCTATATTTATTAATTACAATTTATCTATTGTAATTTAATACTTATATGATTATATACTATTTTCATCAATATTTATATATATAATAATACCTCCTCTATCTTATGCCTAAAAGCTTTCAAATTTAAATATTCTGATAGTACCTAATTCTATTTTGTTAACTACTAAAAAATACTTTAAGTTTAATATGCTATCATAAAACATATTAAGTTTATTATAAAAAAAACTAATATATCACAAATTTATATATTAAAAGTATAATCAATTAATTATATAAATTAAATAATATATTAGATTTCTCCTAAGTATCACTTATTTTAACTTAAACATTGCTTTCCATATATTTAATTAGTTCTTCTTTTGTTGGCAGCCCTTCATTATCACTTTCAAATGTAACTTGTATTGCTCCTATAGCATTAGCTCTTATTACAGATTCTTTAAGAGTTAAATTCTCTAACTTTCCGCTTATTATTCCTACTGCAAAACCATCTCCAGCTCCAACTGTATCAATTACTTTATCAACTTTAAATCCTCTTTGGAAATAACTTTCATTATTACTTCTTACATAAGCCCCTTTACCCCCACACTTTACAACTATTTCCTTAATTCCCAATCCATTATAAAAATCAGCTATTTCCTCATAGCTACTACTTCCAGTTAATATTAGCCCTTCTTCAATTCCAGGTAAAATTAAATCACATTTTCTAGCTAAACCATTTATAACTTCAATCATAACTTCTTTACTTTCCCATAATGTTGGACGTAAATTGGGATCAAAAGTAATAAATATTCCTCTTTCCTTAGCCCTATCCATTAGTCTATAAGTTGCTTCTCTACAGCCTTGTGATAATGCTGCTGGAATTCCAGTAATATGAACCAGTTTTACACCTTCTAAATCTATAGCTTCAATATCCTCTGCTTTCATTTTTGAAAAAGCAGAGTCTTTTCTATAATAAGCCGTTTCAGGATCACCAACTAAAACTTTACTTTTTAGCATAATTCCTGTTTTATTTAGTTTATCAAAGGTAACAAGCTCTGTACTAATTCTTTCTTTTTCTAAATACTTTTTTATATATTTACCAAGTGGATCTTCTCCTAATCTTGTTATATACGAAACTTTATGCTGTAATCTTGTAAGACCTATGCACACATTTACCTCTGCCCCTGCTAATGATCTTTTAAAATTCTTTACTTCGTCTATATTTCCTTCATCTTTTGCTATAAGTAAAGCCATAGGCTCTCCAAATAATATAACGTCACTCACTTATTAATCCTCCTTGTATAATCTAGTTGTAACTGGTAAAAAACTATTTTTCTTTATATATCCATATCCTATGCTTTAACAGCCTTAATTAACTTTTTACAGCGTTCTCTTAGTAAATTAAGGTTAGATGAATTTATCCCTTTTGTTAAATATCCTCCAAATCCTGCTGCATAAGCCCCATTATCAAACCAATCATTAATATTTTTATCATCAACTCCACCGGTTGGCATAATATCTATAAAAGGCATTGGTGCTTTTATCCCTTTAATCATATTCATAGATATACAATCTCCAGGAAATAGCTTAACCACATCACTTCCTGCTAAATAAGAGTTATATATTTCTGTTGGTGTTGCAGCTCCCATCGAACAAAAAACATCTTTTTCTTTACAGAACTGACCTACTTCTTCTACTATACATGGTGATACAATAAAATCTGCTCCATTTGATATTGCTAAGGCTGCCTGTTCTCTAGATAAAACAGTTCCAGCTCCAATAAGAGCATTAGGTAAATTCTTCTTTAAATTTTTGATTAATTTTTCTGCTCTAGGCAAACTAAATGTAATTTCTAAAGTTGTTATTCCTGATTCTACAAGAGTTTTACATATAAGTTCTGCTTCCTCTAAATTATTTCCTCTAATCACTGCTATTAACTTTTTCTTCATTATCATTTTTACTTCTTGTTTATTCATATAAGCTCTCCTATCATGAAATTTATTTATTATAAAAATTGGGTTGAATTTAAATGATTATTCCATCCTTCAAATCCAACCCACCTTAATGTATTATTATTTTTCTTAAATCCTATAATAACTTTATTCTTCTATTTTTTTCATCAAATACAGTTAATTTTCCATATATGCTATGGTTGTTTTCACTTATATAAAGCTTATCGCCTTTAAAAGTATCATAAGCACAATAATAAACAGAAAATTTCTTATTTGTATCGTTAATTTTAATTTCAAAGCCTATTATTTTATCTTTATCTGCTGATGAATTGCTCCCATTTTGATGAACATTTACTTTCCTAACACTTAATAAATCATACTCATAAAATGCTTCTACTTTATTGCCTCTGTCTGTAAAAAATTCTTCTGATATCAATTTATCATTATTACATAATTGATTATATTTATTAGAAAATATACTCTTACTGTGTTTAAATTTCTCACCGTATAAAACATCCGCTGCAAAATTTCTTTTATTTGTCTTCATTATATATTTTTCACCATTAATGCATTTTGCTGTTGGCTCAATATTATAAATTGAACGCCATTTATGTTTGCCTGGATATTCAATATTGGTAAATATAATAACAATATTCATTTCTGACTGTATAAAAACAGTTCTTTTAATTATATATAGTTCTTCCCCTTGGATATCTTTTTTATTTTTTAGCTTATTTATTAATTTTCCAATCCAAGAACTTTCCAGTACTATATAATTACCATCTTGAACATAATTATTAGATATAGGATCTTGTATTTCGTCATAAGACCAAGCTCCATTAATAATAAATCCCTCTTTATTATCAACATCCACTGTGTTATGCATCCATTGCCTTTTTAAACTGCTTCTAATAACAGAATCCTGTTGATATGTAAATCTACCTGGATCTCCTATTAAATCTTCTTTATTCAAACTTATTGTTACACTTCCAAGTGATGCATGACCATGTCCACTTCCGTGACGTCCATTAAACATTGTTATCAAATGTTTTTTATCCTTATATGCTAAAAAACCACTATCTTTTTGCTTAAAACACCCATTAATATTTTCATTTTCTTCATAATTGAAATTAGACATTTTATCATATTTCTTACCAACAAATAAAATTCCTTTTTCATTATTATATACTTTTTCAGACGTTAACCCTAAACATCTATATATACTATATACATAAGAGAAATCAACACCATCACTATCATGTAGTGATAATAATTTATTATTATTTCTAACATAAAATTGTGATGCATAAATTAATGGTTTTAACTTTTCACGAATATTTACTTTCATTTCTTGATTTGTATATTCTGCATGCATCATTACATAAGCAATACTTAAAACAACTTCATGATGGTACAAGGGGCTTTGTTCCCATTGAATTCCATCCTTATAAAATTGTATTTCAATTTGGTCACTCAATAAATTCCATGCCCAATTTTTATGGTCTTCATCTACTAATTCCGGAAATAATATCGATACCGATAATATTCCCGTTACTAATAGTACCCCCCAGTTACTTAAAAGCTGCTTTGGTTTATAATCTTCATAAAGATAGTTTAAATGTACTTTTAAAGACTCCTCAAACAGTTTTAACTCTTCTGTTGATAAAACTAGATCACGTCCTAAATATATAAGACTTCTCATCCAATTTGATAATCTTATTCCAGTATCAATATTACGCCAAGAATCTTTGTTGTTTTCTAATGGAATTCCATTATGAGTTATAAAACTAAACAAATAATCTTTCCACTTTACTAAGTATCTTCTATCTTTAGTAAGCCTATAAGCTATAGCTAAGTCAATCATAAATCCATGTCTGCTTAACATAAAAATCCATTCTGGATCTCCATTAAGAGATTTATTCCAATTAACTCCATCAAATATATATGGGATAGAGGTTGATTCCATATCCATAGGATCATTGTAAATAATTATATTTTCACATAATAAATTACCTTGAAATCTTGCTCTTTTTATTTCCTTATTACAATTACTTTTAACTCTTTCTTGCCAAGTTCCTTTTAAAAATTCACTACTATACCTGTTCACTAAATCAAAAGTTATCATAATTTAATATCCTCATTTTCTTCTTCCTATAATACTAGATGGTAAAACTTCTATTATGACATCTTTAGCTACTTCTATAGAATAACTATCTTTATTCTTATATAATATCACTCCCAAAATGCCTGAACTCAATACAATTTTTTCACCAACTTTAAGTCCTTCAAGAAAACTTGAATGCTCTTCACTATTCTTCTTTACTCTTTTATACTGAATCATAGAAGACAGTATAAAAAATGTTATAGATGTTATAATAATTACTATTATAAAAATTATATTGTTTTTACTCATTATCCCATCATCCTAGCACTTAATAGAGTAGTCGTTTCTTTACATTCCTCAATAGACTCAAGTAATGTGTCTTGCATTTCATCATCTGAAACTTCACCAAAAAGCCCCTTCATCACTATATCAACAATTAGTGCAAGATTAATGCCTGAAATAACATATTGATTTTTATTACCAGATTCTAGTACTAACCGTGCTGAAATTTGATGAGGAGCTCCCCCTGTTAAATCTGCTAGTACTATAGCATGTTCGTTCTCAGCTAAAATAACTTTTAGTTTTTCTTCGAATTGCTCATGTGTTAATTCACTATTTAAATCTAGACCTATAATATTTTCATTTTCTCCCACTAGTAGAGATACTGCTGATAAAATTCCACTTGGAAAATTTCCATGTCCTACTATAATTATCTTTTGCATTTAAATACCTCCTAAACCAGGATACCAAAGTATGAAAGTGATATACCTAATGCAAATAATAAAGCTAGCAACTTATATGTTGACCACTTATATTTTTTTACTAATACAAATACCATTATAGTGATAACAGCAGGTAACATATTTGGAAGTATTTTATCTAAAATTCCTTGAAGCGAAACTACTTGTTCTTTTGTATCAGCTCCTGCTGCAAGAGTAGTGGCATATTGGATACCTATCTTTGCCTTTACAAATGAAACTGCTAATGCAGAAATTACAGTAACACCAACGATATTTGCTGCATGAGAAATTTGTCCAATTTTTTCACTTAAAGTAGCAATTACACTGGTTCCAAGTTTATATCCTAAGTGTCCCATTAACAATTTAACAATAAACAATGTGACATTTATAGTTATAAAGAAAGCCATAGGTGCAAAGCTTAATCCATCCATTGCTAATCCAGCAAAAATTGTTGAAAATAATGGAGCTACCCCAAATTGTGCAAGAGAATCACCAATACCTGCTAAAGGCCCCATTAAAGCCATTTTAATGCTACGAGCATCTTCTACTTCTTCACCATGATCAAGCATTGCTAATTGCAAGCTTGTTATAAAAGGTACCATATGAGGACTTGTGTTATAAAATTCAATATTTCCACCAGCTATTTCTTTCAGCTTCTCTGGTTCATTTTTGAAAATTTTCTTTAATGCTGGCAATATCGCAAATAAATACCCTGTTCCTTGATATGAATTATAGTTAAATCCATTTTGTAGATAATAAGCTCTTAAAGAAGTATTTAAATAATCTTTTGATGTTAATATCGGTTTTCTAGATGCCATTTGAAAAATCCTCCTCTTCTACAGCAACATTTGAAGTGCTAGCTACTACAACTTGTGCTTTTTCTGTATTTAAGTTATACATAATTATTGCAAATACTGCTCCTACTAATGCAGTAGCCATAGTTGGTAATCCTAAATATGAAACACATATATATCCTAATAAAACATATGGAATATATTCTTTCTTTAACATAACTGACATAATCATTGCAAATCCTATTGCAGGTACAAGTCCCCCAGCAACTGAGAATCCTTTAACTAACCATTGTGGCAGAACATCAACAAATGCCTGTAAAGCTGGTAAACTTACTGCTGATGCTAGACCTACTATAAATCCAACAACTAAAAATCCTATAAATGTAAGGTTAGCAACTACATTAAATTTACTATACTTACCTTCTTTTATTAAATTTTTAGCATTACTTGTTGTTCCAGAGAAAGCAGTATATAAACTTGTAGTAAGTAATTGGAATAATACCGCAAATGGAAATGATAGTGATAAGGCCGATTCAGGAGTAACTCCTTGATTTTTTAAAGTTATAGCCATTATTGTTCCAACGATTCCAGGTCCTAATTGGTTTGGAGGAACTGTACCACCTGCACCAACACCAAATCCCATGAATGCTAATTCTGCTAATGCTCCGAATGTTAGAGCTGTTGGGATATCTCCTAAGATTAATCCAACAAAAAATGCCATAACAATTGAACGATTAGTATAAATACCTAATAATTGTCCTGCATAACAAAATGCAGTTACTAGACCAATTAAAAGTGCTTGAACTAATGTAATTTCCATAATGTAATCCTCCTCTATTCTATAATATCGCCTTATTTAAAGCTTCTATTGTTTGAACACCATCATTTGATACTGGTGATGTTTTAGTATCAAATTTAATATTATATTTATCTCTTAATTTACGTAAAGCTTCTTTATCTTCCTCACCCAAATAAATGAATTGAGAAACCTTTTCTTTACCTTCAGCGGCATGTACATTACCTACATTTAATTGTTCCATCATAGGAAATCCGCCTTCGGCTAATCTTAATGCATCCTTACAATCTTTTACAACAACAAAAATAGTTTGATTTGGTGCAGCTTTCCAAATAACTTCATTCGTCCTATCAATTGTCCAAAAACGCATATTAACTTCTTTTGGAATAACTGTTTTCATTAGCGTTTGTTGAATTGGATCTGTTGATACTTTATCATTTGCTACTATAACTAAATTAACACCTAAACTTTTAACCCATAATGTACCTTGCCCATGAATCAAACGCTCATCTATACGTATTCTTTTTATATTTGGCTTATTTTCCATAACTATTCCTCCATTACATTAATAGAATTACCAGTACATATTCCAATTATTATAAAATCTAATTAATGCCTCCATATAATAATAATCACCCCATATATTTCCTTCATTAACGCCTTTGCCGGAATGCCATGAATAAACTCCATGGTTCAATAATGCGGTTGCTCCATCGGTTAATTCTCTTGTATAATTATCAATTAAACTTTTTAAAATTATATGCTCTATATGTCTGTAGACATTTTTCATTTCATTGCTTTCTGGTAAGAACTTGTCCATTAGATTGAATCCACAAACAGCAATAGCTGCTGAAGATGAATCTCTAGATTGTCCTGAATTATCATTAAAAATCAAATCCCAATAGCATACAAAGTCTTCTGGTAAACGATTTATAAAATAATTTGCTACTGCCTCAAAATTTTCCAAACTTTCCTTTTGCGGGTTATAATAATAATTTAATGCTATTCCATAAATTAACCACGCTTGTCCACGAGCCCAGCTAGAGTCATCGGAATAACCTTGCCTTGTTTTTCCTCCTACCGGCTCTCCTGTTTTAGGATCAAAGTAGAAAGTATGGTATGCAGATGCATTTTCTCTAATAGCATTTGAAATAGTAGTATCAAAATGTCTATCTGCAATTTCCTTATACTTACTATTTCCCGTTACACTACTAGCCCAATACAATAATGGGATATTTAAAAGACAATCTACAATTAATCTATAGTTATCACGAGCACCCAGCTCTCCCCATGCTTGTATAAATCCACCAACTTCTTGATAGCGACCAATTAATTTATCTGCTGCCATAATTGCAGCATCATATGCTAATTTATTTTCTGTTAATTTATATGAACTGACACAAGATGGGGTATATAAAAATCCTAAATCATGATGTTCAACCTCAATATTATTTAAAATTCTATTGTGGAAGGATTCTACATGCTTTTCAGCTATTTTTCTATATTTCTCGTCTTTTGTGTACTCATATGCTAGCCACAATATACCAGTCCAAAAACCATTAGTCCACTCAGTATTATCCATCACTTCATAAGTATTATTCTTAGTTGCTGGAGTTGGAAATTCTTCTCCAAAAACTTCAATATTTCTATCGATTTTCCTAATACAATCATCTAAGGCATCTTTAATTTCTTTTTTAGTTAAAAATCCTCCATTTAAGTAACGCTCACTACCAACTAATGATTCTTTTTTAATTACTCGCATTTTTTTAACTCCTTAATGTCTTTTTCTATTCATCACTCGACATTATCTTCAGTTTGAATTTCAATTGAGTAAAATTTATAATGTATGTAGTTTCTAACAAATTCAAAAGGTTGCTTTTCTGGATAGTATGTTATTCCTTCTGATTTATAAACAGGTATATTTCTATCTATTTTTAAAATATTACATATCCTATCTTCTACAATCGGAAACTCTATTTCTATTTTTTTCTTCATTGGCAATGTCATTAAATTTATTCCAAACATTTTCCTCAATTCATCTGAGAGCCTATTACTTTCTTTCAGTTCATTATACGGAAAATTTTTCAAATACTTTTTAGGAATATAACTATTTTGTACATGCCATGGTCTATCATTTACATAACCAACACGACAGAACTCTACTAAAATATCGTTTGATCTAACATTCAATTTCTTTGCTATTTCTGGATTTTCTATTTCTTTTACATAAATTAACTTTTTACTTTCAACAATTTTATATTGCTCTTTAAACTCTTGAGTTATTGGACTACCCTCATCTATAAATGCACGCCTATGCTTAAAGTTTTTTCTTACAAATGTACCTTCACCTTGTTTTCGAATAAGGTATCCACTTAAAACTAAATCTTGAAGAGCTTTTACAACTGTTGTACTACTAACACTATAAATTTTTTTCAATTCTCCTTCTGAATATATCTTATCTCCTGGTTTGAATTTTTTATCTTCAATCATTTGAATAATGTCTTGTTTTATAATTTGATATTTAGAAACCATTTCTATTCCTCCTTAATAATATGACATGTTAATATGTTAAGTTCATTATATGTTATATCATTAAGGCCTTCAAGTTATAGTTTCTATTTAATAGTTAATATTTGGTTTAGTACTTAACCTAATTTCAACTTAACATGTTAACCTGTTAATGTAATAATATTATAGCTAGAAACCGTTGTCAAGATATAAATAAATTTTTATTAGAAATTTTTTTAAATATAAAAGCATTATCACTATGGATAATGCTTTCAAATCATTTAATTTCATTAAAATAATAAAAATATATGTTAAAATATATATATAAACTAACCTTTTAGGAGATCTTATGGATATATTAACTAAAAATATTTTACTAAAAAAACTTGGTGGTCTAAATAATTCAAACTATCTATTGGAAATACAGGACTCACAATATGTATTAAGAATTCCAAGTAAAAGTAATACTAATAATTTTTCGGATGAACATGATATTTTAAATATAATTAATCAACTCAACATTTCTCCTGATATTCTTTACCATAATAAAGATAATGGAGTCTTATTAAGTGCATTTAAGAAGTCTATTAAAATCAATCTAGAATTTTATAATTCCCCTATTTTCATTAATGACTTAATTTCCGTATTAAAAAAACTACATAGCTTAAAATGTACTAATTACTTTAATCCTTTTAAGATAATTAATGAAAATATTAACTTTTTACTTAATTCAAATTTTAACTTTAATCATGACATAAATATATTAATAAAAAAGTTAAACTTATTAGAATATACTTTAACCCAAAACATCCATTACGGATTATGTCATAATGATTTAAATATATCTAATATTTTATATAGTAAGGATTCTGTATATCTTATTGACTTTGAATTTTCTGGAATGGGAGATATTTTTTTTGACTTAGCTACTTTATCTTGGTTTTTAAATGATGAAATGAGAAATGAATTGATTAAAAATTATTTTGGAAACTACTCTTCATATCTAAAAGAAAAATTAGAAAACTACCTTTTTGTAGTTAAGTTTTGGAATGCAACATGGAGTTTTATAAAATCCATGAATAATAATTCTGACTATGACTATAAACTTGGTGGTAATATGATATTAGACGATTTAATAATATCCTTATAAAATCGTCTAACTATCTTTATCTATATATAATTATTTATTTTCTTTTCATACTTTTGATAATAACCTTATTTTCTTTAGAGACCTTTAATGACTCACAAATCTTTTGTAATGTTTTATTATATGTGAAATTGTCTAAAGTATTTTTCTTTAAATATTTTATTGTTACTTCATCATATTTCACATAGCAAACTGATATTGCCCAAGCAACAGCCATTTTAACATAATATCCATCATGTTTAATCTTATCTAATTTACTTAAAACTAATTTAATATAATCTTCTTCTATGTAATAATTAAGTAACATAACGATTGCAAATCTTACTTCAAATTCATTTTTAGAGAAAAGATATTTTTGTATAAATTCCCACACTTTTTCTTTGTTATTACCAGTGAATTTTAATCCATTACAAAAACTATCGCAAACAGACCAGTTATTAATCTTTGCTACATATTTTCTTATAACTTCTAAAATTTCCTCTATATCCACATCATTAATGTATCCAACTACCATACCTTGTAGCATAATCTCTTCAAAGTAATAATCTCTTGGACTATTTAAGTAGCTTCTCCAATCATCCTTTGCTATTTCTTTTGCGATCCTTCTTAAATTGGGGAATCTAACTCCAAGAATATTTTCAATTCCTGGTAAAAGCTTCGAAGAAAACTCTCTATAACCCTCTTCAGATAAATTTACTAGCTCTTGCCTAATCTTTAAATTAATATCTTCACTAAGCTTAACCTCCAAACTATCCCCTCCTATGACATATATTAATTCTATAAATGATTTTTACCTTCTATCTCTAACAATTTTTCTTTCATTTTTAACCCTCCTGCATATCCAACTAATTTCCCACTTTTCCCTATAACTCTATGGCATGGTATCATTATTAATATTGGATTTTTATTATTAGCCATCCCAACAGCTCGAGCTGCCTTTGGATTTCCTATTTTTTCTGCTATTTCTTTATAAGTTACCTTTTGCCCATAAGGTATATTAATAAGTTCATTCCACACCTTACTTTGAAATTCTGTTCCTTCTAACTCTAATGGAATACTAAAATTCATTCTACTTCCAGATAAATACTCATTAAGTTGATTTAATGCCTCTTTGATTAGTTTAGTTTCTCTTATCTCTACATCATCTTCAAGTTTTAGCTTTTCTTTTATATAGATATTTGTAATACCCCTTCCATTTTCAGCAATCCCAATTTCTCCAATTATAGTTTTATAGTAAAAAATACTTTTCATATAACTCCTTTCAAGTTTATTTTACAAATAAACTATTAATCATTTTATACGATAACTTCTAGGATTCACACCTTCAATTTTCTTAAAATTATCATAAAATGTTGATAAACTTTTAAAACCACATTCAAAAGAAATTTCAATAATTGATTTATCAGTAGTTTTTAAAAGTTCTTTTGCTTTTTCAACCCTAAGTTTTAAAATATATACTCTAGGTGTTAAATTAAAAACTTTATTAAAAATTCTTAGTAAATGACTTTTTGCTATATGTAATTCTTCTATTTTAGAATTAATTAATTCTTCATCATAATAATATTTATCATAAATATCCTTAATATTATTAGCAATATTAATACTAGGATTATATTCTATTAAATCAGGTCGGCACCTCTTACAAGGTCTAAATCCACCTTCAATTGCTCCTTGTGCTGTAGAGAAGAATACTACATTTTCCTTAACTGGATTCTTAGATTTACAAGATGGTCGGCAAAATATTTTCGTAGTTTTTACTCCATAAAAAAACTTTCCATCATATGTTGAATCATATTCTATAACAGCCTTCCATTTTTCCTCCTTTTTCATACATCTACCTCCAACAATAATTTAACATAGCGTTTAAAAAATTTCTTACGGATTTTTATCTTCTAATTTTAACATAAAAAAAGTATTGATTAACAAAAATCAATACTTTACGCAGAATTATTCACTATATTTTTAATTTGTATACTTTATATTTAACTTTAATAATAATTATCATTTTATATTAGTTTTAAAAATAAATCTATGCAGCTATCTTGATAAAAGATTTCATATTTATATGATATTCAATTTCTTTTTCAAGCTCTTTGGCCTGTTTAAATCCTAGCCCCTTAAAAAGATTCTGAGATCTTTTATTACTCTTTTTAATTTTAGCTACCACATACTCAGCTCTCATATCAAAAAAAGCCACTTTTAAAGCTTCTACTACTGCATTATGCCCTATACCTTTACCCCATAGATCTTTTTCGCCCACTGCAATAACTACTTCTACGAATTCACTTTTAGGAACTAATCTTAAGAATCCTATTGTTCCATACATATTTTTTATAGTAAAAAATCTACAATTATTATTAAAAAGATGAGTTAATATTGGCATGTTCACCCTATTTATAACGTTGATTAAATTTCTTTTTACATTAGCATCTTCATTTAAATAACTTATTATTTCCTCATCACTAAGCCAATTGCATATTTTCTCTGCATCAGATCTATATACTTCTTGACTAAGATTAATACTGCTTACTTCCACAAAGTACAACTCCTTAGCTCTATTATCATAGTTTGCAAACTTTATGAATTAATAATTACTAGTAACAATCATATCTTACTATTATTATTAATATAAGTAAAAATCAGTATTCCCTATTGCTTAAGTTTAACTTAACTTTCTTATTCTTTCCTCACTTTTCTATCACTTTGCCACAATGTTTATATTTCCCATAAATAGTATTTAATTTCCATTTAAAGTTATTAAAAGTATTTTTTTGGTAATACCCTTGCAGTTTATAAAGCATTTTCTATAAATTTCTTAAAAATATTTTTTTGTTCTTCATAATCTTTATATAGCAATTCTGGATGCCATTGTACACCTAGAACGAATTTTTTATTCTCCATATAAGCACTTTCTATTATTTCATCTTCACTTATTGCTGCTACTTTTAACTTTGTTGATAATTTTTTTATAGCTTGATGATGCATACTATTTACTAATAATTCTTTTTTATCCGTAATATCAAATAATAATGAATCTTCCTTTATCTCTATTTTATGACTTGGTACATAATAAGGCTTATCTTGCTTATGAATACTTTCAATATTGTTGTTTTTTTCTATTTTTATATCTTGATATAAAGTTCCACCTAAATATGCATTTAAAAGTTGAAAGCCTCTACATATGGCAAGTAATGGCTTATCAAGGTTAAGAACTTCATCTATTAATATTTGCTCAAAGATATCCCTACCATTATTTGTGTTACCACAATGCTCTGCTCTTTTTTCATTATATATAGCAGGATTCACATCTTGTCCTCCCGTTATTACAAATCCATCAAATTGTCTAACTAGCCTTCTAATATCATTTTCATCATCTATAATTGGTAATATAACAGGAATTCCACCTAAATCTGTAATTACATTTAAATAAGAGGGTAACATCCAGATACTGTCTCTTTCATCATCAAAAAGTGATGTAACTCCTATAATAGGTTTAGTCATAGTATCCTCTCCTTTTCTATCATAAGTTACTTTATTATTTATATTAACACTTTTCTTATACTTATATGTCAGTAAAAGAAAAAACTATACACTTATTTGTATAGTTTTTTACATATTTTTCTTTTATAAACATATTTACTTATTTCATGCCAAATATATCGCTAATAGAAAGACTAAAAAATATATCATTATTTGTACTATTATTTTTCTATCTATTTCAAAATTTGCACTATAGTTAAATCTTCCTCTATAGCATCTATTTTTAAGGGATAGACTCATTTCTTCCCATCTAATAAATATATTTTTTAATATTACTCCAAATGCTTTTCCATAATCTTTTAAACTCTTTTTAAAATTTCCAAATCCACCTCTACATCTCATTGCTTTAAATGTTAAATCAAAATCATCTTCAAGTAGTATAATAAATCTTTCTGTAGCTTTTATTATATCTGCAACATCTCGTACACCTTCATATTTACTTATAAGTGCCACAATTTGATTTATAGGCGTTGTTAATGATAAAAAACTCAATGTAATAGCTCCATTAATTCCCCTAAAAATTACAAGTAGTACTAATATAATAGATTGATCTTGCCATATCATTGTTATAGCTGTAGATATTGAAAATATCATGGATATAATAATAAACTTTCTAATTAAGCTCCAAGGATTTTTAGCTGCTATGCTTAATATTATAAATAGACATATATTAAAAGCTATTATATAAACATTTTCTGTATAACTACACCCTATTAAAGAAATAGTTATTAATAAAATTTTTTCTATAGGGTGTACATTTAATAGTTTACAGTTATTACTATATAGATTTATTTCTCTTAACAACTTGCCCCTTCTTCTTTCCAATAAAATATCCTATAAATCCAGCTCCTATAGCTGCTTGAGCTGCAAATAGAAAGCTTTCGACTTCTCCTGATGGTGGTTCCCAAAGACTTTCTGCCCATGGCTCGTAATCCGGGTTTATTTCTCCAATAAGGGCATCTGCTTGCGCATCAGCCCCTTCATAAGCACCGTCTTTATTTACTATAAAAGGCATTATTATAAGAGCTATGCATAATAATATTAATAACAAATTTTTCTTTTTCATTATAATAGCCCCTCCTCTAATTCATTTAACTCACTCTTACAATGCTTTGTTATGAAATCATATAATATAACTGATATAATTCCTTCTACTATTGCAAGTGGAATTTGAGTTACTGCAAATATTCCCATAAATTTTGTAGCTGATGCTAGGATTCCTCCAACTTTATCTGGATATGCAAAAGATAATTGAATTGAGGTAACTATATACGTTGATAAATTACCTAGTGCACACGCCAAAAATATGGCTAAGGATTTATTTTTATTTTTTAGCACTCTGTATATTCCATAAGCTATAAGTGGTCCTACTATCCCCATTGATAATACATTTGCTCCTAAGGTAGTTAGTCCACCATGAGCTAATAGTAGAGCTTGAAATAGTAGTACTATTACTGAAAGTATTACAACTACTAAAGGTCCAAATATTATACTTCCAAGACCTGTTCCTGTTGGATGTGATGAGCTGCCTGTAACTGATGGCAATTTCATTGCAGACATCATAAAAATATAAGCCGCCATAAGTGCTAATAGCATTTTTATCTCACTATTTTTCTTAATACACTTTCTAAGTTCTCTTATACTTATGACTATAAATGGTGCCGATATTATAAAGTAAAATATACACCAATTTAACGAAATTGCTCCTTCTGCAATATGCATGGCATAAGCATTCATAGGAATACTTACCCATAAACAAAGTGCAAATAAAATAAATGTTGATTTTTTCATATTTTCCTCCTAATCTAATAATCATTTGATCATTCTTTATATCTCATATCTCATATCTAGTACTTAGTTCTTTTATTCTTTATAAATTCTATCAAGTCATCTATATTTTCAAAAAAGTTTTTATATTTAATTTTGGGCCTACTAATTACTATTACTTTGATACCATTTTTCATTGCAGCCTCTATCTTTTCTTTCATTCCACCTTCAATTCCACTATCTTTAGTTATAATTGCTTTTATTTTATACTCCTTTATTATTCCATCATTTATTGCTTTACCAAATGGTCCCTTCATAGCAATTATGTTTTCTATTTTAATTCCTGAGTCTATCAATTTTTGAAGTATATTTGGTAATGGTAAAATTCTATGTATTACTCTATTTTCTATATCTAAACTATTTATCAATTCTGCATTATTACTTCCTGTTGTATTTAATACATTTCCTTCTATATCCTTTAGTACTTCTTCTAATTCCTCATATCTATCTATCTTTATAATTCTTTCTTTACTTATATTTTTAAGAATACTTTTTCTTTCATATCGCACATACTCAATGTTCAAATTATTACATGCATTAATTAAGTTTTTTGAAACTTCATTTGCATATGGATGCGATGCATCAACAAATATCTTTATATTTAAATCATTAATTAGTTTTTTAAATTTTTCTTCATCTAGAGGTTGTGTGTTTAAATACTTAAATTTATATTTTTTTAAAAGTTCTCCCCCGTAACTAGTAGCCGTTGATATTACTATATTGTCTGTTATTTTATTTACTTGCTCTAATATTTCATTACCTTCTGATGTTCCAAGTACAAAACCTATCATATCTTATACCCTCTTGGAGTTATAAACTTATCCTTCTTAATATAACTTTGAGAATTTCCAACTATAACTATAGAGAACATGTCTACTATGCTTTCATCAAAATTTTCTAATGTAAATAATTTTACTTCTTGTCCTACCCTTAGAGCATGTCTTACTACTGCTATTGGCGTATCCGCATTTCTATATTTTCTTATTATATCTACACATTCTTTTAGATAGTATGGCCTTCCTTTACTTCTTGGGTTATATAGCGAAATAATAAAATCTGCATCAGCTGCATTTTTAACTCTTTTTTTTATAAGTTCATAAGGTGTCATTAAATCACTTAAGCTTATATTACAATTATCATGCATAAGCGGAGCTCCTAATATTGAACCTGCTGCACTGGAAGCCGTTAATCCTGGAATTATTTCTACATCTTCATCCTTCATAAGCTCTAGTACTAATCCCGCCATACCATATATTCCAGAATCACCTGTACTTATCAATGAAACTACCTTATCCTTCGATAACTTTAAGGCTTCCCTACATCTTTCTTCCTCTCCCCTCATTCCAGTACTAAAAACTTCTTTTCCTTCTATCATAGGTTTTATCATATCTATATATTTTATATATCCAACTATTACTTCACTTTCTTCAATAGCCTTTTTTGCCATTATTGTCATATAATCTAAGCCACCGGGCCCTATTCCTATTACATATAATTTCCCCATATGCCCCTCCATTTTTATATTTCCTTAAAAATAAATTATCTTTATTATTTCTAAATTTCCTACTTTCTTAATTTTATTTAAATATAATTTTTAAATTATTCGTCCAACAGTTAGTGTAATTCCTTCAAAACTTATCTTATCTATAATTATTTTTCCACCTAACAACTCTACAACAGGTTGACTTACAGCTCTAACGCCAACATTTTTTTCTACAAAGTCACTACCTTCATATTTATTATGAACTTTTATAATTTCTTCTTTAGTAAAGAATTTTAAATTTACATTAAGTTTATCCTTTAAATCTAAAATAGCTTTTTCGTCACTCTTTATATCTATAGATGCAACTATTTTAACGCTTCTTATGTCTATTTTATTATCATTTAGAGTTGTCTCTATAAAATTAATAATTTTTTCTGATGATGTATTTTTTCTACATCCAATTCCAAGAACTATATCTTTTCTTATAAGTCTAAGTACACCTTCATAAGAATTTGATTTGTCTGTAATCCAAAGCATATTTTCTCTAATTTCATAACTATCTATATATCCATTTGGACATTTGATTTTGTTTAAATCATCTTTAAAATAAACACTTTTCCCATTAACTAATCTAGCTGCTATATCTTTAGCCTTATCTAAACTATCTATTATTAGATTATTTTCTTTTGCTATTACATCTGGAGCCTTCCTGTTTAAATTATCTGTTGCTGTTGTTATAACAGGAGTATTTTTTAATAAATTTGAAATCTTCACAGTCAGTTTATTAGCTCCTCCTAAATGACCTGAAACTAAGCTTATAGTAAATTTATTACATACATCTACAACTACTACTGCTGGATCTACATCTTTAGATTTTAAATGACTTGAAATTGCTCTTACTGCTATTCCTGTTGAACTTATAAATATTATTGAATCACATTCTTTAAATGCTTTAATTACTACTTCATCTAAACTAAAGTTCTTTATTTTAGACTTACAATAAACCTTTCCACCAAACTCACGGTTAATTTTTCTCCCTATTTCGTCACCAAGTTTAGTAACACTAATAACTGCAATCATATTAATCAATTCCTTTTCTATACATATGAGTAAAGCTTTTATCATATAAAAGACTCTTTTCATAATCACAATTAATAAAGTCACCTACTAATATTTGAGCACATTTATTAATTCCTTCAGCTTTAACTTTCTCAGAAATATCATCTAAAGTCCCTATTAATATTCTTTCATCCTCCCAAGTTGCCCTAGATACTATAGCTATAGGAACATTTTTCCCATATCCTTTTCTTAATTTATCAACAACCTTGTCTATCATCGAAACAGATAAAAATATAGCCATGGAAGCTCCTATCTTAGCTAAATTTTCTAAATCTTCACCTTTTGGAACCTTAGTTCTTCCTTCAACTCTAGTTAATATTACAGTTTGACTTACTGATGGCAAAGTAAATTCTTTTTTTATTGATGCAGCTGCTGCTACAAATGAACTTACCCCTGGAACAACTTCATATTTTATTTCTAATTTATCTAATTCATCCATCTGCTCTTTAATGGCACCATATATAGATGGATCTCCTGTATGAAGTCTAACTATAGATTTATCTCTATTATTTTTAATTACTTTAATAACCTCATCTAAAGTCATAGTTGCTGAATTATATATTTCAACTTCTTTTTTACAAAAATCCATATGTTCCTTTGTAACTAATGACCCTGCATATATAACAATGTCTGCTACTTCTAATATATTTCTACCCTTAACTGTAATTAAATCAACATCCCCTGGCCCTGCTCCTATAAAATAAACCATATTATCCCCTCTATTCTTTACTTGCTAAAATTAAAGACATATAATCTCTTGATCTTATTATCTCCTCTTTATCTGTTAAAATTAATTCTCCATCTCTTCCTGCTCTACTTACATATATGTAATCAGTAAATCCTTTTTCTTCTAAAGTATCTATTACATATTTTTCATGCTTGTACACCTTCATAATAACTATATATTTTTCATCAGTTATTTCATTTACTTTAGTTGCTGGCAATATAACTAATCTATTATCACCTATTACCAATGTTCTCTCTACAAGGCTTGCAGCTGCACAAAATGAAGTTATTCCTGCTATAGTTTCCACTTTAAATTTCTTTTCTTTCATATATTTTAATAAATGAATATATGTGCTATATACAAACGGATCTCCTATCGTTAAGAAAGATACTACCTTATCTTCACCTAATTTTTTTTCTATAAAATCATACGCTTCTTTAATTTTAATTTCCTTATCTTTTTTCCCCATTGGAAAATGTTTAATTACAACTTCTGTTTTTTCTTCAATATACTCTTTAACAGTTTCTAATGCTATGCTTTCCCCTCCTTCTATGGAGCATGGTGCAACTATAACATCACTATTTTTAATAGCTTTAACTGCTTTAACTGTAACTAATTCTTTATCTCCTGGCCCTACACCTATCCCATATAAAATCGCCATATCTAAGTTTCTCCTTTATAACAACTAATTATATAAATTGGATTATTAGCTATCATCATGTAGCTATTTTCTTTGTTTTTACTTATATTTACTGTTGTTATTTCTATTTTGTAATTTAGACTTTTTACCTTTTCAATGCCTTTATAAGTATTATTTAATGTTATAAAATTCATAACTAAAGTTCCTTGATTTTTTAATAACAAATCACTTTTTTTAATTAAAAGCTCTAAGTCACCACCAGAACCCCCTATAAATATTGAATCAAAGCTTAATTTATTTTCTATATACTTATCTAAAATATCTGCAGCCTCTCCTTTTTCTAATAGAACATTTGTTACTTTAAACTTTTTTATATTTTTAATAGAGGTATTATAGGCATCCTCATCTCTTTCTATAGAGTACACTTTCCCATTTTTAGCTATCATTGCAGATTGGACTGTTATAGTTCCTGTACCTGAGCCTATATCTAAAACATTAGCTTTATCACTTAAATTCATTTTCCAAATAGATAACGCTCTTATATCCTCTTTTGTCATAGGACAATTTCCTCTAATAAATTCATCATCTTTAATTAATATCACTTACATTCCTTCTTTCAATTACTATTACAGATAAGTTATCAAAATATTTATTTCTGAATTCCAATGGATTACCTTCTAATATAACCTCATTTTCATAAGATAAACTTTCACCTATTATTACATTACAATCTATTTTTTCTTTAATAAGATCTTCACACAATTTTTGAGGTGAATTTTTACTATCACAAAGCCATATACTAACAATATTTTCCTTGACTTTATGGATAAACTCCTCATTTCTCCCATGTAAACTTCCTGTATATGCTCTACTCCAAGACTTATTAATTTTAGTCATTAAATATTGAAAAGAGCTTACTCCTGCTATAACTTCTATTTTCTCTTCTATATTTTTACTTATATACTCAGTTATACCGAAGAAGCAAGGATCACCAGAAGCTATAATTGATATTATTTCTTTGTTTTTAAAATCATTTATTATATCTAATATTTCATTTAATGTTTTTATTTTTATCTTTCTTTTTTCTATGAAGTCTAAAGAATTTATTGCTCTATCAAAACCTATTATGATATCACTTTTTTCTAATGTATCTAAGGCCTTATTTATCATGTAATCCCTATGTCCAGGTCCTAATCCAACAATATAAATCATATTATCTATCCTCCAATGAATTATATAAAACTTTGCATTCTCTAAATCCGTAATACATTACAGCATCACATTTTAACTCATCATAAGAATATATTCTCATTCTCTCTACTATCTTTCTTCCTATAACTCTATATAACTCTTCATATCCTTCTCCCAAAAGATCAACAACTCCCTCAGAAGTTTTTTGGTTTAGGACTTCTTTTACAAACTCTATATCATATCCTAATAATGCAAGCTCTAATGCGATAACTTCAAGCCTTACATCATTTATCCTACTATGTGTGTTAAAACATCCATATGCTACTTTACTAATCTTTCCTATATGCCCTAATAAGACTATTTCTTTAACCTTTGCCACAATACAGCTCTCTATAGCAAATCCTATAAAGTTAGAAGCTATAACTATCTCATCTTCCTTAAAACCTAAAGATTTAGCGCATCCTTCTCCCATATTGCCAAAGGTTATTACTAGTCTTTTACTGTTAATGGCTTTTTGGGTAATTTCTATTTTTATGGATTCTTTAAGTGCTTCTTCTGACATTGGATAAACTATTCCAGTAGTTCCTATAATAGAAATTCCACCTACTATTCCAAGTCTAGGATTAAATGTTTTTTCAGCAACTTTTACTCCTTCTGGTATAGATATTGAAATTTTGACACCTGAATTTTCTGGTATTATAGAAAGGACTTCTTTCTCTATCATTTTTCTTGGCACTGGATTTATAGCATAATCTCCTGGCTTTATAGCAAGTCCTTCTTTTGTAACAATACCAACTCCAATTCCCCCAGTTAAATAATATTTTTCTTTTGCTATTTCAGCCTTAGCAAATATTTCTATACCATCTGTTGCATCTATATCATCGCCACTATCTTTAATAACAGATGCTTTCACATAGTTTTTGCCTCTTTCTATTGAATTTATTTTTATTTTCAACTTAATTCCTTTTGGAGTATCAATATCTATATAAGCTAAATCCAAATTATTAAATAACATATATGCTGCTGCTTTTGCTGCCGCTGTTGCTGTTGATCCTGTTGTATAGCCACACCGTAATTTTTTGCCTCCACTTTCAACATAAAGATCTAACATATTTCCTACCTTTCAACACACATATAAATAAGTGCATTAATTATTGCTGCTGCTACTGTGCTGCCACCCTTTCTTCCCCTTACTGTAATATATGGAATATTTAAATCCTCCATATTTTCCTTACTTTCACTAGCCCCTACAAATCCTACTGGAACTGCTACTATTAACTTTGGAGCCACTTTTTTTTCTTTTATTAGTTCTTTTAATTTAAATAATGCAGTTGGGGCATTTCCAAATACAAATATATCTACATTCTCATTAACAGCTTTTTCTACTGCCGCCATAGATCTTGTTATGTTCTTTTCCTTTGCTTCTTTATGAACTTCTTCTAAATTTACATAGCAAATGGCCTCTACACCTAATTTACCTAAAGCTATTTTATTTATCCCAGAAAGCGCCATATTTGTATCTGTATATATAACAGGTTTACTCTTTAATACACATTTACCAGATTCTATGAAATTATCACTCATTTCTATAAGCTCTTCATATTCAAAATCTGCTGTAGTATGTATAACTCTTTTTATTACTTTAAGTTCATCTTCGGTATAATTATGATTTTTCATCTCTTTTTCTATTATCTCAAAGCTTTTATTTTCTATATCCACAGGATTCTTTACATAACTCATTATTATTCCTCTTTCTCATTTAAAATATATTTTAAGAATTCTAAATTTCCAAAGAAGTGGACATGAGGATATCCAGCTAAAGTATTATTCTTTTTATATCCACAATTCCAACTTATTTTTTCATCATATAAACCTACTTTTTCAATATTATAAATAGCTTTTTCATTAGTATTAACCTTTGATTTATGGAATTCATGACAATTAATTTTAATATTATTAACATCTATAATTGCATATCCAAATCTATTTAAAGTATTTGTCATTTCACTATTTCCATTAAAAAAGCCTACTAATTTTTCACCATCTATTTCTTCCGTTAAGTACATAAGACCACCACATTCTGCATAACAAATTAATCCATTATCTAAAGCATCTTTTATACTTTTTAACATAGATTTATTTTCATTAAGTTTATCTTTAAATACCTCTGGATAGCCTCCTCCTAAATATAAAAAATCTATATTCTTTGGAAGTTCACTATCTCTTAAAGGACTAAAATATATAACTTCTCCTATTTCTTCTAATAATTCTATATTTTCTTTATAATAAAATCTAAAAGCTTCATCATACGCAATTGCTATTCTTTTATTAATTGGTTTTAAATGAAACTTATCTTCACTCTTTTTAATATCTTTAAAACTTGAAATTAATGAATCAACATCCACATATTTTTCTATAAGCTCTGAACATAAATCTATTTTTTCTTTTATATTAGAAACCTCTATACTTTGTACTAATCCTAAATGTCTGCTTTCTAATTTAAGTTTTTCATTTCTTGGTATATAACCAAAAACTTTTATTTTACAATGTTCTTCTATTAATTTCTTTAATAAAATATAATAACTATCACTAACATTATTTAAAACAATTCCTACTATATTTGCATCCCTAAAATTCTTAATCCCATTTATCTCTGCACATATAGTTAAACTTTGAGCTTTAGGAGTTATTACTAACACTATTGGCGCATTATCTAATACCTTTGAAAGTGCATAGGTAGAATATTCATCTGTCATTCCTTTTCCATCATATAATCCCATAGCACCTTCAACTATTGCTAACTCACCTTCTCCTCTACTAAAAGATGCTTTAACTCCCTTTTCTCCCATTAAGAAAATATCTAAATTTCTTGATGCTTTTCCTGTTATATCTGTATGAAATGCTGTATCTATATAATCAGGTCCAGACTTAAATCCTTGAACTTCATAGCCTCTATTTTTTAATACATTCATTAACCCCAATGTAAAGGTAGTCTTTCCTCCGCCACTACAATTTGACGAAATTATTAGTGTTTTCATTCCTTATTCCTTTCTTAGTACTTCCTACTCTTTTATACCTATCATTTATTACATCTTCCACTCTATCTATATATAAATTTCTAAATTCTCTTATTTCCCCAAGTCCCTTCATAAATAGATTAACCTTAATTCCCTCTGCCTCTAATACTGTTTTCCAAGAATCTTCTTCTTCTGATGCCATATCATTTAAAACATGATCCCCTGCCACCACCATTAACGGCATTAATAATACCTCTTTTACATTTTTTCTCTTTAATCTATTTAAAACATTATTTAAACTTGGATATCCTTCTACTGTACCTACAAAAACATTTTCATATCCCTCATCTTGCAAAACAGTTTGTATGCATCCATACACAGATGACGCAGGATGTGATGTTCCATGTCCAAATAGAACTACATTTTTATTTTCTTTTAATATCCCATCTACAGATTTAATGAATAAGCTATAATCATCTGGAACTCCATCAATTCCTTGATAATAAAAAATAGGTCTTCCAAGCTTTATAGAATAAAACTTATCTTTAAACTCCTCTACTACGTTTTTTACATATTCATACTCTTCCCCTGGAATTATGTGCAATGGCTGGATTATAACTTCATCATATTTTTCTATATAAAGTTTTTCTAATACTTCTTCTGGTGTTAATATATTTATGTTTTGATTTAACTTTAACTTTCTAATAATCTTATGAGATGTAAAAGATCTAAAAATTTCATAATCATTAAAATTTTCTCTTAGTTCATTTTCTATAATTTCTATCGAGTTCTTCAACGCGTTTACATAGCTAGTCCCAAAACTAGCAACTATTATAGCTTTCTTCATTTAAATCTCCTTGTTATTACATATAAATTTTTATATTAAAAAAAGCACCCTTGCTGAGGGTGCTAGAAATTTTTTTTGAACATTAAAAAGCTTTATTAGTATAAAAAAAACTAATAAAAGCGTCTATTACTATTCAAGTATTTCCTTAGCCTCCCTCCGAAGCATGGCTTAATAATAGGCAGGTCTCCTGACTTAAGCTTCATCCGCCTCTCTACCTTCCCAATTCTTTATCATTTCAAATCAGTGGCATTTAATTTAGAGATTTGTCAGCTATTACAGTAGCGGGGGCTGTAGTGGATTTTAACCACTTTCCCTTTTAATTTTAGAATTTAATATTAAAATTCTAAAAACCTATTACTTTTATATTCACTTTTTTTATAATTATAACCTTAATTTTAAAAAATTACAAATAATACTAAAATTTTTCCCTTCTATATTTTAATTTCATTTAATAATAACATAATATTATTTTCCATAAATTAATCCCCAAAAATTTTACTTTTTATTGACTCATTTCTTTAAACATGGTATCATTAACATAATATACAATTTTGTAATGCTTAATTTTATCATTGCCTTAGGAAATAGTCAATGATATTTTTTATATACTTTTTTAATTTCTATGGTTAACTTCTCTAATCTTATATCATTTATATGTATATTTTTTACTTTTATATAAAGGAGGGTACAAATGCTAAGTAATACGATTTTAAACAGTCTTAATGAACAGGTTAATTTTGAATTTTATTCATCTTATACTTATTTAGCTATGGCATCTTATGCTGAATCTATAGATCTAAGTGGATTTGCAAATTTCTTTAGAATTCAAGCAAAAGAAGAATTAGATCATGCAATGAAAATTTATGATTACATATTTCAAAAAAATGGTGTTGTTAAATTAAAAGAAATTATTAAACCTCAATCAGATTTTAATAGTTTAATTGATTTATTTGAAAGAGGATATAAACATGAGCAATTAGTAACTAGCAAAATTTATGAATTAGCTGATATGGCTTTTGAAGAAAAGGAACATGCAACGATTAGTCTACTTAAATGGTTTATTGATGAGCAAGTCGAAGAAGAAAATAATTTTAATACTTTATTAAAGAAGCTAAGAAGAGCTGAAGATAATCCTGCTGCTATATATATGATTGATGAAGAACTTTCTAAAAGAGTCTACACACAACCAACAATTACTATTTAATAAAATATCTATAAAAAAATAGGAGCGCTCCTTTTAGGACGCTCCTATTTAAATATAAGAAAGTATAAAAGTTTTTGAAATTTAAGTAATTTCTTTATACCGCGACTTTATCATTTCAATGTATAAAAACAGTTTCACTTTATACTTTCCTGCCTTCACTTTTCAAGTGCCAATATTAAGTTTATATTGACTTTAAGTGAAAGCAGACCATGGATAAACTTACTTCTCTTAGCCTACTTTATTTTATTTAATATTTCAATTCTTTTAGCTTCATATTCAATCTCGCTTATAATTCCATCATCTCTTAGCGATTTTAATTTTCTTAATTTCTCTTCAAAGTCTAATTCTTTTTCTTGATTTATATTATTTTCAAAATTTCTATCATGGTATCCATCTGATTCTATATAAATTTCTTCACTCGGTATTCCTTTTTCACTAAATACATTTATACCATTAGTTATAGTTATTCCAACTGCCATGGATGTCCAAAAAAATCCGAATAGTCCAAATTCAGGTATTACTATAAATATACCTATTAAAACAAATATTATTCCACCTATAAATCCTGGAATGGAAGCCTGCCTACTAGGCTTAATTTTAATATTTCTTCTCATAACTTATACCCTTACCCTTACCCTTACCCTTATATTATTTTATTACATTATATCATTTTAAAAGGATTTTATCATAAGTTTTTGGTATAGAATCTATTTATTAAGTATTTATCCAATCACTTTAATATTAGAAGCCTTTATTTATTACTTCATCAAAAATATATTCATATATATATATTTTATGAGAAAAAGACATTACTGTAGATCTAACTACCTCAGATTCTCTAGTAACTCTTCTTGCAGAACTAGGCTCTGAAAAATTTCGTGTATCAAAAACAGCTTTTAGAGACTTTTCTAGCTCTATACAAAAAAAATCATACGCTTCTTCTATAGGACAAGTATTTATTTGCCCTCTTATTAAACTGCATATTTCTTGTATAGTAAAAACCTGCTTTAATATACAAACTATAATTAAATATGCTAGATGTTTTTCATTATACTTTTTATCTTTTGGAGGAGAAACTACCTTTTGCTTAACATAGTTATTAAGCATTGTTGGAGTAATTAGCCTTTCACTATGCCTTACATTAATTCCTTTTAATACATTTTCTATATATTCAATAACTTGCTCCTTATATAGTGGAACTTTAGGGAGTTCATTATATCTTGGACAATGGAATTCTAAAATATTCTTCTTTAGATTCTCACTTTTCCCTTTATTCATATTTCTTCTCCTATGAATCAATTACTTTAATAAGTCATGTTTTTTTATTGCTTGTATAGCAACACAACCTGGTCCTCCTTGTGTTGTAAATACAGGACTTAGCAACTTAATTTCTATTTCTATATTCTTAATTGCTTCTAATATTATTTCTTTAGCTTCATGCGCCAAATCTTCTTTGCAAGCATGAGAAATATAGATTTTATAACTAGAATCAATATTCCACTCTACAAAAGCTTCACTTATCTTCTTTATAGCCTTTTTATATGTACGTTTAGTAGTAAATTTTATAAGAGATTTACAGTCTTCCGCTAAAGTCATAACCGGTACTAATTTTATTGCGCTACCAATTTTACCAACTATAGATGATATCCTGCCTCCCCTTACTAAAAAGTCAAAATCGTGTGGAATCAAAAATGATTTTGATGTTTCAATAATTTCTTTTATTTCTTTTACTATTTCATCTTTTGTATAACTAGCTTCTGAAAGCTTTACTGCTAAATCTACCAAGTATCTATGTGGTCCACATAACGTTTTAGAATTTATAACCTCTATACGGTCTGGATTGTTATCCATATTTTTTGCCATACAAGCTGAATTATATGTACCTGATAACCCATCTGCCATAGAAATATTTATTATTTCATCATCTGGATATTTACTATATATATCTAGAACTTCTCCAATGGATGGTTGAGATGACTTAGGAATATGTCCTTCGTTTATAATATCAATAAATTCTTCTGTATTAATATCTTCATATTCTCTATATGTTTTATTATTAATACTAACTGTAAGTGGTGCAATATCAATTTTATTAGCTTGACCCTCTTTTATAGAATAAAGTGTTGATGAATCTGATACAATTTTAATCATATTTTATCTCCAATTTCGTATATTAATCTAATATATATAGTTTCCGAAACTATATGTTTCAGATTAACATACTAAGTCATTTATGTCAATGAGTATTATGTAAACATTTTAGTAATTCTTTTCTCATAATATATTTTATATCTCTTCATGATTATTAATATTATAGTGTAATGAAATAAAGCTTACCATCAGCTTTACTTCATTATACCTTTTCAACTAATATAAACCTTAGTAGTTTTAGTAATATTATCATATATCCATTTTGCATTTTCTTTATCTAATCTTATGCATCCATTTGATAAAGCCATTCCAAGTCTTCCATCTCGTACACTACCATCTAAATTATACAAAATTGAATGGAATAAATAATTTCCTTTAAATTGTGTATAGTACCAACATTTATATCCTTTCTCTACTCCAAAATACAATCCCTTAATTCCTATATTAAAAGTTCCTTTAGGTGTAGGAGTAGCTTTCTTTCCAATAGTACATATATAACTATGCATAATCCTCCACCTATTAATGGAGCCCTGAAATATATTGACTTTAAAATTTTTAAGATCTACCCATATTAAATATTTAGTTGGACTATACAAATTACTAGAATTAACAAAATTCGTAGCATTAGTAATATAATCTTCTTCTCTATTAACAGAAAAAATTTTATTAATTATTTTCAATATTCTCTCCTAAAAATAAATTCCTTCTAAAATATACTATTCATCTTAATTTAATTGATGAAAATAAAATGAATTACTAAAAGCTTAATTAATGTACCATAAAATTTATATTAACTTTCCCATTTTAATAATAAATACTACTTTTTATCAATTTGTCATAATATTCTATATTTTTCTTTGATACTTCAATATTAAATCTATATTTTATTACCAAATCATTACTTTTTACATTTTGATTTTATTTAGCTTATTAAGTAAACTCATTGTAATAACTTAAAGGAGGATGATGCATATGTGGGGCTTTGAAATTAAGCTCTAGGTGTGGTTGCATAAATATCTCATATTTATAAGTACAATCACCTTAACTTTATAGAGCTTAATGATTATTTATCAAATATAAAGTTAATGAAAGAGGTATTTATTATGTCAAATTTAGCATTTAAGGTATATGAAAGAAATGTAAAAACAAATCAAAGTAAATTAAGAAAAACTGGTCAAATTCCAGGGGTAATATATGGAGAATTCCTTGATCATACTATTCCTATAAAAATGTGTAATGCAGAACTTAGAAGAATGCTTAGAAAAAATAATAGTGGATCTATTATAGAAATTGAATTAGATAACAAAAAATTTAATTGCGTGGTTAAAGATGTTCAGAAAAATAATCTACATGAAATATTACATGTAGATTTTCAATATATTAAACCAAATGAAATTATAAAAATGAGAATACCTATTAAAATTATTGGACAAGAAAATTTAGAATCTAAGAGATTGACATTAGAAACTCATAATTTATTTATAGATTTACAAGGAAATGTTGAAAAGATTCCTGAATCAATTGAAATTAACGTTGCTGATATGAAAGCTGATGATAAGGTATTTATTAAAGATATTGTTATTCCACAGGAAATAACAATTTTAACTGATTCTAAAACTTTATTAGCTGTTGTAAGCAGTCAACTTGTTTAATTCTATAAACAAGTTATAAATATATTTTAGGATATAATTCTATAAAGTAAAAAAAGCTATACACTGCACTGTATAGCTTTTTCCATGGCAAAATATACTTTAATTTTAAGAAGTTATGAACCGTACAATATTGCTAGAATACTTAATAAAATAACTATCTAGAATAAAACTCAACTATTAGATTTTCATTAATCATTATTGGAAATTCATTTCTTTGTGGATATCTAGTATAAACAGCCTTAAATTCATCTAAGTTAGATTCAATATAAGGTAAAGTATTTACATGAGCTTTTATGTTTTCAATATAGTTTGGAGATTTTCGTGCTTTTTCTGTTAGTGAGATATTTGCTCCTGGTTCTACCTTATATGATGGAATATCAACTTTATTTCCATTAACTAAGATATGTCCATGATTGACCATTTGTCTTGCTGACCTAATAGAATTAGCAAAACCCATTCTGTATACAAGATTATCTAGTCTTGATTCCAATCTTATTAATAAAGCTTCTCCTGTTGTGCCTTCTTTAGTTTTAAAAGCATCTTCAACATATTTTCTAAATTGCTTTTCTAAAACCCCATAGTAAGCTCTTAATCTTTGCTTTTCTAATAGTCTAACGCCATATTCAGATAACTTTTTATCTGCTCTACTTGTTCCCTTAACAGCTCTATTCATAGCTTTTGGATGTCCTGAAACATTTAAGCCAAGTCTTCTACACTGTTTAAATCTTGGGCCTCTTTCTCTAGCCATGGTTTTCCTCCTCTTTAAAATTAAATTATGGGATAATAATATCACATTTCTTTAATAATTGAAAATAATTATCATTTGGTTTTAAGGCGATTATATTAATTTATTTTTGTTTTTCTTTTATTTCCTTACTAATTGATAACCTTTATCAATTATTCATTTAATTTAATAATCTTTTTAATAACCTATTATATTTAATCATTTTTATTTTTTAAACAATCTTCAGGATTTAATTTTACTCTTTTCCATTTTCCATTACTATATTGAATATACTGAGCTACTTCTACATCATAGTCATTAGTTAAAGTATAAAATTGTATTTTGTAGTTCTTATTATCATTTCCAAGGAAATATACATTCTTCACATATCCATCCACCTCTGTTTTACCCATATTTTTAATAAGCTTACACCAGCCTCCATATTCTATTTGGACTTTTGCTTCTGCATCATATACCCATCCATGATATGGTGCACAAAGATAGTTTTCAGGTGTTATGTTGATATCTGATATCTTATATTGATTTTTTATTTTACTTAATTCTATAAACCCATAATAATAAGTAAAACTAGCAATATTATTTTCTAAAGCTTGTATTGCTTCTATTTCATAAAAATATTTAACATTTACATCATCACTTGGTACTTCTCTAAATTTTATTAAACTTACATGAAATATGTTAGAAAATGAATCTTTATACTCTTTAAAACTTACCTTTTTTTTATACTCATCATCAAAAAAGTTATACGCTATTTCATAAGGCCTATCCCCATCACCTAACGAACCACAACCTATATATTTTCCATCTACAGGATTAGCTGCTTCTCTTAATAAAGAAAAGTAATTTAAAATTGTATTCTCTTGGCTATTTATGAATTTTATTGGTATTGATATATCATTTACTTTCTTATCGTAATAATTATTAATAAGTTCATTAATTTCTTCATTGTTATTTAATACAGAAAGTTTTGATGGTCTAAAGTATTTGTCATTATCTAATACATTCATTGCTTCCTTTTCATGTTGTTCTTCTAGCTCTTCATTTATGAGAAATGCTCCAACAATAAAATCCCTTTTATTATTTAGTATTACGTATTTATAAAATATAAGCCCAAAACACAATAAAGCTAGTAAAGATAAAAATAAATAACTTTTACTCTTTTTAATATAAATTATCATTAGAATACTCTCCATTTAATAAACTTAATAAATCTATTATTATGTTTATTCTAATAAAATATAAAAATTACTTAATCTAAAAAAAAAACAAAAGCTATAACTATACAAAATATAACCATAGCTTTCATTCATATTTAATTCCGTTTATCAATTATTTGTATCTAAATTATTCTATATTAATTAAATATTACATTTTCCATCAACACATACATTTTTATTTTCATCATTATTTTTCTTATTTAAGTCAATAAATGACCTTTCATCTTCCATCACTTTGTTTAAAGCTCTTAAAAATAATTCCGTAGGTTGAGCTCCTGATACTGTAAATTTTTCATTAAGTATAAAGAAAGGTACCGCATTTATTCCATAACCTCCTGCTAACTCTTCATCACTTCTTACGCAATCACTATATTTATTAGTATTTAATATACTTATAGCTTCTTCTTTATTTAAGCCAATACTTTTTGCTATTTCAGCTAAAGTATTAAAATCACTTATATTTCTAGAGTCTGTAAAATATGCTTTGAATAAAGCTTCTGTCATTTCTTCCATTTTTTCATGCTCTTTAGCAAAATGGATCATTCTATGAGCGTCAAAAGAATTTGTTGGTATTAAGGTATCAAAATTATATTCTAAGCCAAGCTCTTTTGCTTGATTTATTATATTATCATTATTTAATTTAGCTTCTTCATAAGTAATTCCATACTTACTAGAAATAAGTTCATGTATGTTTTTATCATTATTTTTGGGTGCATTAGGGTTTAGTTCAAAACTACGATATACAACTTCTACCTCTTCCTTTTTATCAAAATTTTCCAAAGCCGCTTCAAATTTACGTTTTCCTATATAACAAAATGGACAAAATATATCTGACCAAATTTCAACTTTCATTTTTATTCCTCCTTACTATGCAAAATAATTTACTACTTTAAATAAATTTATTATTAATTACATCCAACTTATTTCCGCAATTTTTCTTGGTGTTGTTCTTGAATATTTTATATTAGGGTATCCAATAACCATACAAGTTACAATTTGTTTACTTTCATCTAATCCTAAATAATCCATTATCTTTTTATTCCCTTGTGCTGCCCTTATAAAGAATCCACTAAAGAACGTTCCAAGTCCTAGAGCATTAGTCATAAGTTCCATATTTGAAGATGCAAGTGCACCATTTACTTGAGAGTTAGATATCACAAGTACTATTGCTGGTGCATTAAAGAATACTCTATCTCCCTTTTTAGGATCTATTTTATAATCTTCATACATTTTTACCCACATTTCTGCATAAGTTTTAAATTTTATTGTTTCTTCATTTAAGTTATTAAGGATTCCTTGTCCCATTTGACTTAAACTTTCCAAAGTGATTTTTCTTAATTTATCAATTCCATTTTTTATAACCACATAAGAAACATCTTGACTATTACTTCCTGTTTGAGTAAATCTACCAGCTTGTATTATTTTTTCAAGTTTTTCATTTTCTACATCTTTATCTTTAAAATTTCTTATACTTCTTCTAAACTTAATGAAATTAAGTAAATTTTCTTCATTGATTTCAAATTCTTCTTTATTATATTCTTTCACATCTTCCATATTATATTCATCTGTTGAAACTGCACTCTTAGGACAAACTGCTATACAATGTCCGCACTTAATACAAGTTATATTATTTATATTCGCTTTTCCATTAACTAAATTTATATCTCTTACAATACAATCATTAACACATAAACTACATCCAATACATTTCTCTTTATCTACTTTCATCATAATATATTCCCCCACTTCATTTTGACATAACTATAAATTAATTTTATAATTATTTTATATTATTAGCTTAATTCAAAATTTTATATTGTGATTATATCATTATAAAGTCACATATGTCTAATTGATAATTTTCATAAAATCATAACCAATAGTTATAGTTATTACACTATCAACATAAATTCAAAAATATCTATATAATTTAATTAAGGAGAATAAAATGAATCTACAGCAGTTAGAGTATTTTAGAACAATAGCACAAACTGAAAACTTTACAAGTGCGGCTAATTTGTTATCAGTAAGCCAACCTGCTTTAAGTAAAGCCATTTCAAAACTTGAAGAAGAATTAGAAGTTCCTTTGTTTGAAAAAAGTGGTCGTAACATTAAACTTACACGATTCGGAAAAATGTTTTTAACTCATACAAATGCAGCTTTACTTGAAATAAATAAAGGTATAAAAGAATTAAAGGAAATAACAAATCCTAATACAGGTAGTATTTCTATTTCCTCTACATCTAGCATAGGAACATATTTTATGCCTTTTATAATAAGTGATTTCTTGAATAAAAATCCTAATACTAAATTTCAATTTAATCATGAATCAGTACAAAATATAATATGGGATTTAAAATCTGGAAAAATAGATTTAGGATTTTATGAATGTATCGAAAATATCAATATACCTTATGAAATTGAATCAATACCCATAAGAAAAGAAGAATATGTATTAATAGTTCCAAAGAATCATCATCTTTCAGATAAAGCTACAATATCATTAAAAGAATTAGAAAATGAATCTTTTGTTGCCTTTTGCATAGATAATAAAGATAAGATGATTTCATACTCAGAATTCTTAGGTTATATTCCTAAAATATCAATAAGACCTAGCGAAGCAAGTATGTTAGAAGGATTAGTCGCAGCAGGTGCCGGAATATCTATAGTCCCTAATACTCCTATTATAAATACAAACGTTGTCTCTATATTAAAAATAGAAGAGAAAATTAAAGATAAAACAATTTATATGGGATGGCTTAAAAATGCGTATATGTCACCTATAGCAAAAATCTTTAAGGAGTTCATAATTTCAACTCTTTAAATAGTGTACACTTGGCTTTAAATATAACGAAAGTAGTATATATCCTCATTTTATTATATACTACTTTCTCTTCTAATTATTCAATTGTATGACCTGTATTTTCTATACAAGTTTTTATCCTTTGCTGTGTAGCTGGTTTATTATAAATAACTTCTACAGAACCCCTTGCCATATCAACACAAACTTCATTAACTCCTTCAACCTTTTCTAATGAGTTTTTTAGCTGTGTTTTCATATTTTCATTAGCTATTCCATTTACCCTACAATGTAATCTTTCCATTCTATTATCTCTCCTTTCAAAATAGATACAAATATAGTATGTTCAAAATACATTAATATATATTCTCTAACTCTCAACGATTAATCTTCTGATATATCATTTATTCCCACTTAGAATTGTATAACATTTTAATGTTATTTATTGTAATATTATATTTATTAATTGATAATTAATCCAATTACTGGTATAATCATCATTGTTTTAAGATTTGATATGAAAGGGGTATTTAATATGAAAGATAAACTACTTTTAGGACTTGCTGAATTAACACAGTTAAATCCTATCAATAAGAAAGAAGCCTTATTTGGATTATATAGAGATTATAATGTTTCAATTAACTCAATTAATTATATATATTATATTGATTTTCCTATAAAGCTTACTAATGAATCTGAGGTAGATAATATTAATTCTTTTCTTAATGGTTTAAAAAAGGATTTTAAAAAGCTTAATTACGCTTCCTATAAACCTTACAGCATTCAAATTCAATATAATCCAGGCTATAAAAAATATAGAAATCCAGAAATAATATTATCTATATTAAATAAACTCATAGATTTTTCTATTATGAACAACTTAGTTACTTCATGTAGCTCTTGTGGAGAAAATATAGAAGTTTCACCATTTTTACTAGGTGCTAATATTACTCCTTGTTGTAAGAATTGTCAATTTGAAATTAAAAATACTATTAGCGAAAACCAAAATAGCCTTCGAAATAAGAGTAACAATATTATCGGTGGAATCGTTGGTGGATTTATAGGTGCTCTACTTGGCTCAATAGTTTGGATATTAATATACCAAATGAATTATATAGCCGCAATTGCTGGACTAGCTATTGCCATATGTTGCATTAAGGGGTATCAGCTACTTGGTGGAAAACTTAATATACTAGGTGTTATTATCACTTCCATAATTACTATTATAATGGTTTATGTAGCAAATCATATTTCATTAGCCATAGACATCTATTCTGAATTTAAAAGCTTTTACGAAATAACATTCTTTGATGCATTAAGATCTGTTCCTGATTTTTTATCAGAACCTTCTATTAGAAGTGAGTTTATGAAAAATTTATTTATTGGTTATCTTTTAACATTTATAGGTTCAGCATCATATATTAAAAAGTCTTATAAAGAATTTAACTATAAAATAGACGCTGAAGAATTAGAATTATAAAAAGGTAATATGTAAGTTTTATTATTACGTCATTCTACTTTAGATGAACCTGAACTTTCATATTACCTTTCAGTAGAAGGAATAAGTAAGGGACTATCACACTAAATAATTAGTGGGATAGTCCTTTTTTAAATTGAATTGCATCTTTTTCTACGTATATATATTTTAAACAACTCCTATTGGAAATATAAGTTGCTTGTTTATATATTTTCTATGTGTGCTACAATATTCATAAATTACTATTCATCTCATATTGGGTTCACCCCCTGCATATGCTACTATAGGTTCAACAGATCAGCCAAACAAATCTTATGATCTGAGGAGGAATTTAGATATGATTAAATCAAGACTAATTGCAATATTATTATCAGGTTGTTTAACAACCGGGGTTGGTGCAGGAAGCTACTTCCTAAATTCAGATAACCCAAAGATAATAAATATAAAAGAGGTTGTTGAAGCAAAGCTAAATGAATCAAATAAAAATTTAAATGACAATAAAGAAAATTTAAATAATCAAATAGATAATAATTCAAAGGAAAATGCTTCGAACCCTGAAAATACTAATACAGGTAGTGAAACACCAAAAGAAAGTGGAAATACTAAACCAGATACTATAAACAACGGAACTCCAACTAACAATGAAAGCACCTCTTCTGAAGATACAAATAGTGGATCTCAAACTGAAGCTTCAGATAGTTATATAGCTGAAATAGAACAAGCTATATTTACAAGAGTTAATGAAGAAAGAGCTTCTGCTGGTCTTCCAGCACTATCTTATAATAATACTATGCAACATTATGCTAGATTAAAGTCTAAAGATATGGGAGATAGAAGCTACTTTGATCATACTAATCCAGAAGGCAAATTAATAACAGAGCAAATGAAGTCTGATGGTGTGTCTTATAAAGCATGGGGGGAAAATATAGCATATATCTCTGGCGTATCAGGAAATGTTAAATTAGCAACTCAATTTATGAATAACTGGATGAACTCACCAGGGCATAGAGCTAATATACTATCTTCAAACTTTTCAAGTATAGGCGTTGGAGTTTATAAAATAGGTAACACTTACTATGCAACACAAGAATTTTATAAATAGTAAAAAGACATTTAGCAGAAAACTGCTAAATGTCTTTTTTAACTTCTTAATGCTTTATAAAAATCTCCATCTTTATTTATCATACCTTGAATCTTAGAAAACGGTATTTTAAATGTTATAAATCCTGCTGAATATGGACCGATTTCATATGGCTGAAAATATATATACAAATTATCCTCATCAACATAAAAGCCTTGATTTGGATTTATACCTTTAAATTGATCTTTAAAAACATAATCATAATTATCATCATTATCTATCATATCTTTAATAATATTATTTAATTCTCCAAGCCAATTTACTCCCCCCATAAATAGATCGCTTAAAGTATAAAATTCACCTGTTTTTAAATCTATAATTGGAGTTTTCTTTATTGGCATTCCATGTGCTGCTCTTACCGGATAATAATACCCTTCAATTTCTAAACCCAATAAATTGTCTTTAAAATATTTTATACTAAAATCTCCATAATAGTCATAATCTAATACATCATCTTCTGTAATAGGAGTACTTTCTAAATTTCCTTGCTCATTCTCAGGTATAAAGTAAGACAATCTTCTTAATCTATTATTTATTTTAGCTTCTACGTCTTCATCATCTAATCCTTGTACTTTAGGATAATATATCAAATAATTAATATTGGGCTTATATTTTTGAATTACCACACTATACTTATTATCAAGTTTTATAATATCACTTGGTTTATGCACCAAGTTCCCAGCCTTATTTAAGTAATAAGGCAAATTATCTATATTAGCATAGATTAAACCATTTTTTATTGATAATTCTCCACTTCCACTAACTGATGGAAGATCTGTTACTTTATTCCCTGAATTATCTATAAAAAATGTACTTGTTTCATTAGATGCATATGCTAATCCATCTTTATATTCTCCTACATCTCTATATATGAAATCTGTTAATACTTTCCCATTTGTATCGCCTATTGCATATATATTTCTAAGTTTTATATCCCCTTCTCCTATACCCATACCTAATGCAAGTCTATCTTCTCCAAGATTTCTAATATCATTAAATATAGTCTGATATACATATTCTCCTTCTTTATTAATAACTCCATATGGACCCATGAAACCATCTGACTCACTAACTATAGCTACTCCATCTTTAAAAGCTTCCGCTTGCTTAAATTTCGGTGGAATAACTACCTGTCCACCAATATTTATATAGCCTAATGGACCTTCTGGTGAATTTCCAAAAACCATAAGCCCTTCACCATATTGTGATACATAATTATAATTGTATGTGTTTATAACTTGTTCATATGGATTAATTAGTCTATATTGTCCATCACTTACCTTTATTAAAGCTACACCTCCATTAAATTTACCTACCTGTAAATATATAGGTGCTATTGCTTCACTTCCATCTGAATAAAGATATCCATATCTATATCCTTCGTCTCTAATTTCCGAACCAACGATAGCTCTTTTTTCGTTATAATCACTTATATAATTATAATCTTTACTATTAATTATATTTCCTTTATCATTAAAAACTCCCATATTATTATTAAGAGAAAATGTTGCTTTATTTTCTTTAAAGTCATTTATATTATCATAAATCGGCTTTACTACATATTCACCTCTTTTATTTATGATTCCAAACTTTTCACCATCTTGAACTATTGCTAATCCTTTACTATTAAAATCATAAGCATTTGTATATGTTGGTGGAATCAGAAAATTTCCTCTAAAATTAATATATCCATAAAGCCTTCCTTTGGCTGTGTTTTCTAAAGCAGGATATAACTTTTCACCAATTAAATCTGCTTTTCTTCTCAATTCTTTTCCTTTATTCTTTTTTTTAGAACTCACCCTACTTCTCCCCATTAATTACTATTAATTCTTATTATATGAAGAACATAGTCTCAATGTGGCTAAATTGTTAATAATATTTATAAAAACATAAAATTTTTATAAAATAGAAAATTAATAATAAAAACCTTAAATTTACAAATATATTTCTATTTTAAAAATAATATTGACGATTCTGATATCTTTAAATATAGTTCTTCTTTATTTTGTCTATTATCCCATTCTTCTTTTTTAATTTTATATAAAATTGTATCTTTGTTTTCTTTATTTCTATTTTTTAAAAGTATGCTGTATTCAAATACATTTTCTACTATTTTATCTATTTGCCAATCTAAAATATTTTTTTCTGTTTTAACATTGGTATTAATAATTTCAAAACTATGAGCTCTAATGCCAATATAATTAATTTCCTTAGGTATTTCTTTTTCTACTTCTAATGTAATATCCCAATCAACAGCATAAACTTTATTTGAAGAAACTATCTTACATCTTGAGATATTTTTACATCCTGTAAGCATTGCTGCTTCCACTAATTTGGGCTCTCTAAATACTTCTTTAGTGTTTCCTAGTAAAATTGAATTCCCTTTATCTATAATAACAACATTCTTGCAGAATTTATAAACTTCATCTCTACTGTGAGTTACCATTAATACCTCTCCATCATAAAGTTTTAAAAATTCCAAAACTTCACTTTGAAGTTTTTCCTTTAGATGTGAATCTAAGGCAGAAAATGGTTCATCAAGCAGTAGTATATCTGGTTTGTATATTATACACCTTGCCATAGCAACTCTTTGCTGTTGTCCACCTGAAAGCTGATTAGGATATTTCTTCTCTACCCCCTGTAGATGAAATTTTTTTATAATTTCACTTACCATTTTTTCTTTCTCAATTTTTGAAGTCAATAACCCTATTCCTATATTTTCTTCTACTGTCATATTGGGAAATAAAGCATAGTTCTGAAATAAGTACCCAATATGTCTATCCTGAGGTTTTAAGTTAATTTTTCTATACGAATCAAATAACACTTTTCCATTAAGGACTATACGACCTTCATCAGGAGTTTCAGTTCCTGCAATACATTTTAAAGTCATACTTTTTCCACTACCAGATGATCCAAGTATCCCTAAGTATTCCCCATTGGTTTCAAAAGAAACATCAAGAGAAAATCCCTTTAACTTTTTCTTTATATCTACAAATAAGCTCATTGTACTCTTCCTTATCTTAAATTTTCTCTTTCTCGTAAAGCAAAATAATTGGTTAGAACAACAATAATAAACGATATTGAAGTAACTATTAAAACATAAATTAGTGCAGAATCCATATTCCCTGCTGCAACTTCTGCATAAATTGCTAGTGGTAACGTTCTTGTCTTATTGGCTATATTCCCAGCAATCATAGCTGTAGCACCAAACTCTCCAAGTCCCCTTGCAAAAGCTAAGATTCCGCCAGAAACAACCCCAGGTAATGCCAGCGGCATCATTACACGCCAAAAGATTTTTCTCTCAGACATGCCAAGAGTTCTTGCAGCCATTATTAAATTCTGATCAACTTGCTCAAAGGCACCTCTTGCTGATCTATACATAAGCGGAAAAGATATTACAACTGAAGCTATAACTGTAGCACTCCAAGAAAAAACAATTTTTACACCTAAAAATTCTAATAAAAACTTCCCAATTGGCCTATTTACCCCAAATATAATTAAAAGAAAAAAACCCATTACTGTTGGTGGTAATACTAATGGCAATGTTAAAATACCTTCTAATATCATTTTTATTTTTTCAGACCTTATTTTTATAATAAATCTTGCTACAAAAAGTCCTAACAAAAATGTTAAGACCATTGATACCAGTGCAGTTTTTAAAGAAATTAATATTGGTGATATATCCATTTTATTCTCCTATTTATTTGATGTAAAACCATAAGTTTCAAATACTTTAATTACTTCATCAGATTGTAAGAAATCTGTAAAAGCTTTTGCTGAATCATTATTTTTAGTAGATTTTATTATTCCTATTGGATAAATTACTTTAGCCACAGTTCCTTCCTTTGCTTCTGCCACAACCTCAACCTTACTATTTGAAGCTGCATCAGTAGAATATACAACTCCAGCATCAGCACTACCTTCAGCAACCCAGTTTAAAACTTCAGTAACATTTGTTCCTAAACTGGCTTTTGAAGAAACTACTTCCCATAATTTAAGATTTTCAAATAATTCCTTTGCATATTGTCCTGCTGGTACACTTGCTGGATCTCCTATAGCAATTTTATCAGATTTTACTATATCTTCAAAGGTCTTTATACCCTTATTATTTCCTTTTGGTGTAATAAGAACAACTTTGTTTTCAAGAAGTTCAACTATAGAATTTTCAGAAATTAATCCTTTTTCATTTAATTCTTTCATTTGCTTTATTGCTGCTGACATAAATACATCTATATCAGCTCCTTCTTGAATTTGAGATTGTAATTTTCCTGAGCTGTCATAAGTTCCTTGTACTTTAATATTGGGATATTTTTCTTGAAACATTGGAATTAATTTGTCTTCCATACAATTTTTCAAGCTAGCTGCTGCCGCAACTGTAATTATTGACTCTTTTTTACTAGAATTATTTTGTGATTCATCAGCTTTATTTTTTGTACATCCTGCTAAAGAAACTATAAGAAGCAAGATACTTAAAACCAAACTTACTCTTTTTTTCATTTTACTTCCCCCTATTATTAAATTTATACTCTAGTTAATTAATTCTAAAACATAACTAAACAGTACTAAACAGTACTAAACATAACTAAACTAGATAATTGTATTATAATGTAAACATTTGCCAGTGTCAAATATTTTTCATATTTAGATTTATTTACCATTTTGATAAAAAAAGTTCAAATCTTTAATTTTTTCTATTACTAATTATCAAATTTATTAATTGTTAAATTCACATTATTATGTTAAATTATTACTTATAATAGATGAAAACTGAAGGAGGAAAAGATAGATAAAATGAATGATGATATACTGTATACACCAGATGAAATTGCAAAGAAATTAAAAATAACTAAAAATACTGTGTACGAAATGATAAAACGTGGAGATTTAGATGCACATCGTATGGGTAAACACCTTCGTATATCTAATTCACAATTTGAAATTTATCTTTTAAAATCTAAAGGCTACGAAAATACTTATGAAGCAACCTTAACTTATGATAATGAAGAAATCTTCGCAAATATAAGATCAGTTAAAATACAAGTAAATACAGAACTAGATGGAAATGTCTTAATTTCTATTCCTTCAGAAGATATTATACTAAGTAAAGGAACTTTTATAAGTAGTGCAAGAAATGTTCATAAAGGTATAGTTACTGATATTATAGTTGATGGAGCTAGTGTAAAAGTAATCTTAGATATTGGTATTCCTTTAGTCTCTTTAATAACTAAAAAATCTCTAGATGATATGTGTATTGAAAAAGGAATTGAAATTTATGCTATTTTTAAAACGATGTCTGTAAAAGTTTATAAATAATAAAAAACCACGATAATTCACCGTGGTTTTTTATTAATTTTAATATTAATAATTTTGCTCTGATTTAATCATTTTATGCATTTCATTATTAAGTACATTGTATATAGCTTTTGCAACACCTAATTTATCATTACTATCTGTTATGTATTTTGCTATAGCTTTAACTTCTGGTATAGCATTTTTCATTGCCACTGTTTCTTCAAATATTTCAAACATTGAATAATCATTAAAGCTATCTCCAAGTATCATAACTTCCTCTTTAGGAATTTTCATTTTATTAGCTACTTTTTCTAATATAATTCCTTTTTGAGCTTTTATATCTGTTATTTCTATGTTATCTCTAAATGATGAAGATATTGCTAAACCATCAATTTTTGATATAACTTTTTTCATTTCATCTATAAGTTCTATATCCTTATGGAAAGCTACAAACTTTCTAATTTCTAAACCTTTTTCAAACAACGCTTGTATATCTTCCACATATTGCAAAGAAGTAAAAAACCCTAAGTTTTCAGCTACTTCTCTAGCTTCATTTTCTGTTAAAGATGGATTAAAGCTCATAGTTCTAAATACTACTTCTTTAAGAGCTTCTTCTCTTGTAGATGTAGTAAATACTCCTTCTGAAGTAAATATACGTGCTGATAATTTATTTTCTTCTAAAATTTTTATTACTTTTCTAGCACTTTCTTCCTCTATATTTACCACATCTAATATATTACCATTTTCATCTCTATATTCTGCTCCATTTGAAAGCACACACTGAGACTTTATATCATGCCTATCTAATATATCTTTAACACTTTCATATTCTCTTCCTGTTGATATTGCAAATATTATACCTGCCTCATTTGCTTTTTTAATTGCTTCTACTGTTTCCTTATCTATATCATGATCATTATTTAATAAGGTTCCATCCATATCCGATGCTATAAGTCTTATCATTTTACTGCTCCTCCTAAATTATTGTTATCTCATTACATTATAACATTTTTTCTAAAATAGAAAAAACTTAATTATACAATAACTTTTTATTTTAACTAAAAAAGGTTATCTACTTATAATTGTATAAGTATTCGTACCATTTAACGGAACAGTATTTAAATATGTTTCTCCTGTTTTATTAAAATGTACAGCATAAGTTATTCCATTATTGCTTCCATCTCTTATTCCTTGTACTGTTATAACTGACTTATCAGGTACACTTATCTTTCTGGCTTTATGTCTTATAGAAAATGGAGGACCTTCCTCTACTCCATCAATAAAAACTTGTACATAATCATTATCTTCTTTTTGTGCAAAATTCCATATTGATATTTCTAAATTTCCATATCCACCTGAAATCTCTATAGATGCATCTTTCGCATCTAACTTTAATGCATCTTCAGTTAACACATCTCCTATATTTATATTTTCTATAATTCCAGATGTTAAATTATCCATATAATTTTTATTAATTTTATTCATAAAAGAAACTGCTATAAATAAAACTAAACATATTGCACCGGTAATTATTCTAAATTTCTTCATTGGAGAATTTATATATTGATCCTTTTCTTCTTTTTCCAAAACCTTATAAGTCTGATCTTCATATTTTTCTTTAGATTGCTCCTTAGCTAAATCCTTATATGAATTAAGGTCATCTATATTCACATCATCCTTTTCCCTAGAAAAATTAGATTTAGAATTATTTGTATCATTGAACTTTTCTGAATTATTTTCTTTAAACCTACCCATAATAACCACCTTCCATTAGTTAATTTCAGTATTATAGTTTTGTATTTTTTCCGCTCTTTGTATCATAACTTTTGAAAGAGGTTTTTTCTTATAATATAATGAAACAAATATTCTCCAAAGTACTAAACTTCCTATAAATGAGCATATTCCGAAAATTTTTCTAGTTGTTGTTAATGATATATAGCTCCAGTTAAGTATTTCTGTCCCTAATCCAATAAATATACATGCTATTAATAAATACTTAATAGTTTCAAATAAAGCTGGAAAAATCATATATAATCTTCTTAAAGCTCTAAATCTTAAAGAAAAATACATAATAGCTGTCATACCTACCAGTAAACTAATATAATCACCAGTCACAGTGTATCCTGACTTAATTATCTTAAAGGCATCTAAAGTTACCATTATCGGAAATATTATAGACATTAGAATTAGTAAAGGCATACATATTACTCCATAAGCGATAGTAATTAAATTACTTATTAATTTAGATATAAATTTCATTTCATCACCTCTTCTTTATAAATCAACTTTTGATACATCACATGCTTCAATAGTGATAAGATTTTCTTTCGTAAGATTATTTACTTTTTCAAGTCTTACCGCTTGATTTCTAAGTGCCTTTTCAAATATATTTCTTACATATCTACCATTTCCAAAGCCAGGTACCTTACAAGCCTCTTTAAATATATACTTCATCTTATCATTAGCTTCTTGTGTTAATATATAGCCCTTATTCTTAAATAAGTTATCTGAAATAATTAATAACTCTTCCACAGAGTAATCCTTAAACTCTATAATATTTGCAAATCTGGATTTCAAACCTGGATTTATATCTAAAAATCTATTCATCTTATTATCATACCCAGCTAATATCACTAAAAGATTTTCTCTATTATCATCCATTACTTTTACAATAGTATCTATTGCTTCCTTGCCAAAGTCACTACCACTACCTACATCTTGCGCTAGAGAATAAGCTTCATCAATAAATATTATTCCACCAAGAGCTGACTCTAATTTTTCCTTAGTTTTTATTGCTGTTTGCCCTACATACCCAGCTACTAAACCACTTCTATCTGTTTCAATAAATGTTTTACTATTTAGTACCCCGATATTATATAAAACTTCTCCAACTATTCTTGCCATTGTTGTTTTACCAGTACCAGGATTCCCCTTGAATATCATATGAAGGGTCTGTGATTCATCCACCGGCAACCCTAAATGCTTTCTTTGTTCTCTGATTTTCAATTGTGCTTGAAGACTCCTTATAAAATCTTTAACTTCATTAAGTCCTACTACCTTATTTAATTTTTCTTCTAAATTAAATTCATTTGTTGAATTTATATAAACTCTAAAATCGTCCTCTGTTAATAATACTGCTGAATCTTTATCAATTATGTCCATATCTGCTATTCTTGAAGATTGTTCTCTTATGGCCTTTTCTATTATGTTTCTTACCATCCTACCATTTCCAGATTGTAATCCACTTTTTTGTTTTTCTTTTTTTATAGCAGCTTCAAGTTCATCTTCTGAATTTCCAGCAAGTACAAACCCCTTATTCTTTATCATTAACTTACCTATTTCAAGTAATTCACTTACTTCATAATCTTTAAAGTTTACATTTAGAGGAAATCTTGACCTTAATCCAGAATTTGTATTTAAGAAATCTTTCATTTCTTTACTATAGCCTGCTAGTATAACTATTATGTCTTCTCTAAAATCTTCTATAAGTTTAACTAAGGTGTCTACTGCTTCTTTTCCTAAAGGATCATTTTGAGAAGACATTAAAGAATATGCTTCATCTATAAACAATACTCCTCCTAAAGCAGTCTTAAATACTTCTGTTGTCTTTTTAGTAGTTTCTCCTGAATATTGCCCTACAAGAATGCTTCTATCAACTTCTATAACTTGACCTGATTTCAATATTCCCATTTTACTCATTAGATTACCTATTAGCCTTGCTACTGTTGTTTTACCTGTGCCTGGATTTCCTGTAAATATCATATTAAGAGATTGAGATGATTCAACCTTTATGCCTAATTGTTTTCTTTTTTCTTTTGCTACTAATTGCTTTTCTAAATTTCTTACAAATTCTTTTACATCATCTAATCCAATTACTTTATTTAATTCTTCATCTAAATTAAAGTTTTCTTTTTTATCAAGGCCAAAATCTATTTCTATAAGTTTATTTATATTATCTTGATTTATACTATCTTCATCTAATGTAGCTAGCCTTTTGGACTGATTAGTAATTGCCTGCTCAATAATATTTCTTGCCAATCGTCCATTACCACTATCATTTTTTCCCTTTATTTGTTTGGCTTCAAATAACTCTAATAACTCTCCATCTAAAGTTTCATCTATAACATATCCATTTGAATTAGCTATTATTTTAGAAATTTGAAGTAATTCCTTAGCAGTATAATCTTCAAATTCAACAGTATAATTAAATCTAGATTTAAGTCCACTATTTATTTTTAAGAAATCTTCCATTTCCTTAGTATATCCTGCTAAAATTACCACTAAATTATCTCTATTATCTTCCATAGCTTTAACTATAGTATCTACTGCTTCTATTCCGAAAGTATCATTTTCATCTCTAGCTATGGAATATGCTTCATCTATAAATAATATCCCTCCCATAGCTGAATTTACTTTTTTAATAGTTTTTTGAGCTGTTTCACCTACATATTGTCCTATTAAATCATTTCTAGATACTTCTACTAAATGTCCGCTTGTTAAATATCCTAAACCCTTCAAGTATTTAGCCATTATTCTAGCCATTGTGGTTTTACCTGTACCTGGATTTCCTGTAAATATCATATGAAGAGAAATCTTAGCCTCTTTTGATCCCTTACTCTTTCTTATATTTTGTACCCTTATATTATCTTCAAGCTTTTTTATAAAATCTTTTACATTTTTTAATCCAATTATATTGTCAAGTTCTTTATTTAAAGCCTCTAAATTATCTAAGTCATTAGATTTTACAAAGGATTCTAATACTATAGAATTTACATCATTAAAAATTACTAATGATTTTTCTTGTTCTTTTAATCTATATATTTGTCCACTATTAATTTGGCCATTTAGTTTTAAATCAACCAACGGTACATATATATTATTTTCAACATACTCAGACAATCCATGAGCTCCTACAGCCCTATAAAAGTTTTCTATTATATTCTTTAGTATTGAATCTTCAAATTCTAATGATATATTCAAATTATTGTTAATCTTAGAACTATAATCTTTTAATATAAATTTACAGATTGTAGATAAGTCTTCATCTATTAATTTCTCTGTTGCTAAGATATCCCTAACATTTTTCATAAAAGTTCCTGAAAAGGTATTTCTAATATATTCCTGATCTTTTTCAGTTATAAAAATTAGATATTTTCCGTTTGCGTGTATTTCTCTTGTTGTATTTAATGTAAGGTTTCCCTTTCCAGTAACATCAACCATTTGCCCTATTTGTTCTACATATCTCCTATTAAGTTCAAGCTTTTCATCTATTACAAGCTTACTGATTAAATCAAGAACACTTTGATGACATTTATCAAAATTATCAAATATAATAATCTTATTACTTCCATAAAGTCCGTTATAAAGATCTGTTAAAAATAAATTATCAGCATCTTTTTCAATTTTATATTCTGAAAGATCTATTGAAAATACTTCATTACTTTTTAATATTTTATATTCTTTTAAAAACCTTGATATTACTTTTATAGATAGATGTCTTCCTGACCCTTTAGGTCCTGTTACAAATATTGTATTACTTATCCCATCTTCTTTTCCATATACGAAGGGTCTTCTAAAAGCATTTGTTAATTTAGATAAATAAGCTTTTTGTCCAAGTACATAGTCAGAAAGATTACTTTCTACTAAATTAAATAAATTATCTAGATCTAATTTATTTGCCTTAGAATTTTTTTCTATACTAATATTATTATTATTATTTGTTAATTTACCTGAGTGAGTATTATCAGACATTTTCATAACCTGTTGTTCATTTTGTCTGATTGCATTAGGAGTACTAGACATATTCATATTAGCCTTTTGACTTAATGTATTCTTAGCATTTACAACTGTATTATTTACTACATTCCTCTGTTTTTTAATAAATTTTTTATCTATTACTCCATTTTCCTTTATATGATCTAATATTTGAATTTCTGGAAATAAAATTCTAACTAGTTTAAATCCAGGTAATGATCCATCTTTTAACTTAGACATTTATTTTCCTCCTTAACAGCTTTATTAAGCATCATAAATATATTCTATCACAACATAAATATTTCTTCACTTTTTTACTTATCTTTCAATATTTTTTTTACTCTTACTTATAATAAAAATAGTATATTCCCAAATTCAAACTATAATATTTTTACTAATGACATTATTATATATTCTCCAATTATTTAAATAAAAAATGCTCCTCCTTAAGATAGACATTTTATTACTTATGTGTCTACCCTAAGAGGAGCATATCAACAATAACTGTTATTTTATTCTATTATTTTCTATTTATTATATTGTGGTTCTTGCTGTTTCACAAAATCAAGTCTTGATTGGAGTGATTGTTCAACACCTTCCATTGTACCTGCAAGTTGATTAAACATCTGTTTTGCTTCCTGATTATCTGTATCTAGCGAAAATGTCTTCATATCAGCAGCTAGCCCTTTAGCACTAGCTAATGCTGTTTCTAGTTTAGTTCCTGTTGGCATAATATTCCCTCCTTATATTTTTTTATTGCAACTATATTTTGTTCATTACTAATCTAAATATTCTATTTCTATATTTCTTTCGAAATGAAATATATTCCTTTTAAACCTAATTTATATTTAATAATACTTTTTTATATTTTAAACAAATATTTGTATTAATAAATGAATGAAAACCAATTTTACTGGTTAAAGTAAATTAGTAAGAATCTTATATATGTAAAGGAGGCTTTTATATGACTGCTATTTCCAAAGTAAAACAAACATTAGCTACACTAAAAGGTGCTGAATCTACTTTAGAAATGTATTCATTACAAGAACGTGATGAAAAATCTAGAAATATTTATACTGAAGCATCTAAGGAAATAAATGATATAAAAAAAGATTTAGAAAAAAGAATAGGATTCATGGAGTTTGAAGAACCACAATATAAAGGTAACTAAGGAGGTGGCATATGAATTCTTGGTTAGTAGTATTATTTAATTCAATATTTCTATTTTTCTTAACATTACTTATAACAAGATATATGAAAAAAAAGACTTTATCTAGAGCCACTCCATTTGATTTTATTTCTTATGGTGTCATAGCTATTATAATTTCTTTAATTTCTTTAAATTTAATTGATAATAATTATTTTGGTCTAATTGCATTAGCTATATGGGCCATATTACCAATTATATTAGACTATGCTTCAATGAAGAGTAAATCTATTTATAATATAGTTCATGGTAAAGAAAGAGTTTTAATAAAAAACGGAAAAATAATGGAAGATAATCTATCAAAGGAAAAAATTACAGGACAAGAATTTCTTCAACAATTGCGTTCAAAAAAAGCTTTTAACTTAGCTGATGTTGAATTTGCCATTATGGAAACAAACGGTGATATAAATGTTAGCTTAAAAGCTGATAAAAAACCTATTACTTCACATGATTTAGGAAGAAAAGTTGCTTCTAAAGCTGAACCTCAAACAGTTATCTTAGATGGAAATATATTAAATGAAGGTCTTACTAATGCCGGATTAAACCATGGATGGCTTACAACGCAATTAGAAATCAAAGGAGTATGCCTTGAAAATGTTTTTCTAGGTCAAGTTGATTCTTCAGGAGATTTGTATATAGATCTTTTCGATGATATGATTCAAGTTCCTAAAACTGAAATTAAAGAAATGCTATATGCAAGTTTACAAAAGACCCAAGCTGATCTTATGTCATTTTCTTTAGATACTGACAATAAAGCTGCAAAAGAAATGTATTTAAATGATGCAAAAAAGCTAGAACAAATTCTAATAAAATTAGAACCACATTTACTACGTTAGAAGGTGAAAGATATGTCAAATATGAAAAAGAAAAAAATGACTCCAGCTCAACAACAATATGATGCCTTAGTAAATACAATAGAACCTAAAAGGCCTATTTTAAAAAATTGTTTTAATGCATTTTGGGTTGGCGGTACAATATGCTTAATTGCTCAGATATTTCAGTGGATTTTCATTAATTATTTCAATTTTGATGAAAAAACTTCAACATCTCCTACTTACATACTTCTAATCTTTTTGTCAGCCTTATTTACTGGATTAGGAGTTTATGATCATCTTAGCCAATGGGCTGGAGCTGGCTCTGCTGTACCTATTACTGGATTTGCTAATTCCATAGCCTCTTCTTCAATTGAACATAAAAGTGAAGGCTTTGTTCTTGGAGTAGCTGGAAATATGTTTAGATTAGCTGGTGCAATTATTGTTTATGGAGTTTTTTCAGCTTTTATAGTGGCTACAATAAAAATGATAATATTATGGTTGGGGGCGATGTAAATGCTTAAAGGACATCAATCTTGGATTTTTAATTCCAAACCTACAATATTAGCTTCTGCTGCTGTTGGTGGTCCTTTTGAAGGAAATGGTGCTTTAGCTGATGATTTTGATATAATTACTGAAGATTTATGGGTTGGTCAAGATAGTTATGAGAAAGCAGAAAAAGCTCTTCTTGAACATGCTTGCGAGAGAGCAATACAAAAAGCAAATTTACAAAAAGAAGATATTAATTTCTTTTTTAGTGGAGATCTAATGAATCAAATCATCTCTAGTAGCTTTGCTGCTAGAACCCTAGGAATTCCCTTTTTAGGAGTGTTTGGTGCATGCTCTAGTTCAATGGAAGGTTTAGCTTTAGCTGCTCGTTTAATAGACAGCAAAGCTGCTAATTATGTCTTAGCTGCAGCAAGTAGTCATAACGCTGCTGCTGAAAAACAATTTAGATATCCTACAGAGTATGGTGTTCAAAGACCTCCTAGTGCCCAATGGACAGTAACCGGATCTGGAGCTGCAGTAATTGCACAAAATGGAAATGGTCCTAAAGTAACTTCTGCTACTATAGGCAGAGTTATAGATATGGGTATTTCAGATCCATATAATGTTGGTGCTGCTATGGCTCCAGCAGCTGTAGATACCATAGAATCTCATTTTAGAGATTTAAACATTGATGCTTCACATTATGACCTTATTGCAACTGGTGATTTAGGAAAAGTTGGTCATGAACTTGCAAATGCTTTATTTGAAAAACATGGTATAGATATGCCACAACATATATTTACAGACTGTGGACTTTTAATATATAAAAAAGAACAACCAAGCTTTTCTGGTGGAAGTGGCTGTGGCTGTTCTGCTACTGTAACTTATGGTCATTTACTTAATCGAATGCGCAAAGGAGAATTAAAAAAGATACTAATTGTTGCAACTGGGGCCCTAATGTCCCCTATATCCTTTCAACAAAAAGAAAGTATACCTTGTGTTGCTCATGCTGTATCTATAGAAATGTAAAAAGAAGGTGTGATTTATAATATGGAGAAATTTATATTTGCCTTTATAGTTGGTGGGATAATTTGTGTTATTGGTCAGCTTATAACAGATATTTTAAAAGTTACCCCCGCACACACAACTTGTACACTAGTTGTAGTTGGTGCAATTTTAGGAGGGTTTGGTTTATATGACCCTTTAGTTAAATTAGCTGGAGCTGGTGCATTTGTACCTATAAGTAGTTTTGGTAATGCTCTTGTAACTGCAGCACTAACTGAAGCAGAACAAACAGGTTTTGTAGGAATATTTACCGGACTTTTTAAAACAGTAAGTGGCGGAGTTTCTTCTGCAATAGTATTTGGTTTTTTGGCTGCAATTATATTTAAACCTAAGGGTTAGTGAGAGAAATGAAAAAATGAAGAGTGAAAAATTGAAAGAGTTATGCAAATAATTTTCCTATGTGGAGTTATTGAATTATAAAGTTAAAAGAGAAAATTTCAAAGAATTAAGCACCATTTACTAAATAGTTTTATTAAAAATCCCACTTGGATTTTTTCCTTAACTTTTTCACTTTTCCTCTTCCACTATTTTGCAAGCAAAATATTTTAATTGCTAAACATCCCTGAGCCTTTCACAATTTCTTGTTCATTAAATAAACTTAAAACTGCCTCACTATAATCTTCTACTCGTTGTGCTTTTTTTATCTTCTTAGCATATTTTTTATTGTCTGAAAATATGTAAATCATATATCCCCATAACTCTTTCATTCTATAAAGTGCAATATTATCATCTTTAAATATTTCTCTATAATTATTAAAAACTTCCTCATGAAATTCCTTTAGAACTTTTTTATTTATAAAAATATTGTTTTTTATTTCATCAATTAATCCTGGATTAGCTAATATTCCTCTTCCCATCATTATTGTATTTAATTCTGGAAATTCCTTTGACAGCCTAGAATGATCTTCTAATGTAAAAACATCGCCATTATAGCATACTGGATTACTACTTAATAATAATCCATCTTTAAATACTTCTAAATTAGGTTTATTTCCATAAAAATCTTCTCTAGTTCTAGGATGAATTATTAATTCTTCTAAAGGATACTTATTATAAATTTTTATTAACTCATAAAATTCTTCTGGACTCTCTTTTCCTATTCTGGTTTTTATAGAAATTTTCATATCATATATTTTATATATTTCATCTAAAAATATATCAAGTTCTTCCCTTTTAGCTAAAAATCCTGATCCTCTATTTTTAGAAACAACAGTTCCTGAAGGACAACCTAAATTTAAATTAATTTCACTATAACCTAATTGCTGCAACTTTCTAGCTGTTGTAATAAATCCTTCTGAATCATTAGTAAGTATTTGAGGAACAATATTTATTCCTTTATTATTTTCAGGTAAGATATCTCTTAATTCTTTAGTCTTAAAACTTTTACTACTAGTTGGAACAATAAATGGCGTAAAATATTTATCTATGTTATCAAAAAATTTTTTATACGAATTTCTATATATAAATCCAGTAATTCCTTCCATTGGTGCTAAATAATACTTCATAAAATAACTCCTCACATAAACATTCTAAAAAACATTATATCAGCCTTCTATTCTCTTATCCACTTAAATTTATACACTTCTGAATCCCAATTTACCTTTTCACTAAAAATTGTTTTGCAATTTTAAAAAAACTATTGACGTATTACAAAATAAAAAGTAAAATAAAATAAATTTAAAGTTAAGTTTCAAATAATTAATATAAAAGCCTTGATGGGAAGAGTAGTTATTAAGAAGTAGTTAAAGCGAGTCAGTGCTGGTGAGAGACTGATACGAAGCTGATAATGAAGAACATCCCGGAGCTTCCAAACGAAATTTGTTAAGAGTAGTCTTGGACGGAGCCAAACCGTTACAACTTGGACAGTATCGAATTTATTTAAGTAAGATTCCGTACTGATTAAAGAGAGCTTTATAAGCTAATTTAGGTGGTACCGCGGAAGTATAAGTCTTTCGTCCTAGTTGATAGGATGAAAGGCTTTTTTATTTTATATTTTTATTGGGGAGGAATATTAAGATGTGTACAATTATGTGTTATACAGGAACTGATATGAAACATGAAAAATTTGCTGAGGCATTACAAAGAACTGAGTCTAGAGGGCCAGATATGACTGAAATTCTAACTTTACCTTCTGGTATTTTGGGTTTTCAAAGACTTTCTATTATGGATTTAAGCTTTAGTGGAATGCAGCCATTTACAAGAAAAAGAGATGCCTCTATATGTAATGGTGAAATTTACGGATTCCGTAAAATTAAAGAAGATTTAATAGCTAAAGGCCATAAATTTATTTCTAATAGTGATTGTGAAATACTACTTCCAATGTACTATGAATATGGATTAGATATGTTTTCTAAATTAGATGCAGAATATGCAACTGTTATTTATGATGGAGAAAAAGATAGTTTTATTGCTGCAAGAGATCCTATTGGAATTCGTCCTTTATTTTACGGATATTCTGAGACAGGTAAAATCATGTTTGCTAGTGAAGCAAAAAATTTAGTTGGTCTTACAAATAAGATTATGGCATTTCCACCAGGATATTATTATGCTGATGATAAATTTACCTGCTATTGTGATATTACAGAAGTAAAAGATGATTACTACACAGATGGCTTAGACACTATTTGCAGTAATATTCATGATAAATTAGTAACTGCCATAGAAAAACGTATGGATGCTGATGCCCCTGTAGGATTTTTATTAAGCGGTGGATTAGATAGCTCCTTAGTATGTTCAATTGCTCAAAAGATGTATCCTGAAAAACAAATAAAAACCTTTGCTATAGGTATGACTGAAGATGCTATTGATTTAAAGTATGCTAAGGAAGTTGCTGATTATATTAATAGTGATCATACGGTTGTTTATATGACAAAAGAAGAAGTTATAAATTCACTTGATGAAGTTATAAAACTTCTTGGAACCTATGATATTACTACTATAAGAGCTAGTATTGGAATGTATTTAATTTGCAAGAAAATCCATGAAATTTCTGATGTAAGAGTTCTTTTAACTGGTGAAATTTCCGATGAGTTGTTTGGATATAAATACACTGATTTTGCTCCAAATGCAGAAGAGTTCCAAAAAGAATCTCAAAAAAGGATTCGAGAATTATTTATGTATGATGTACTTCGTGCAGATCGTTGTATAAGCTCAAACTCTTTAGAAGCAAGAGTACCTTTTGGTGATTTAGATTTTGTAAAGTATGTTATGGCTATTGACCCCGAAAAAAAATTAAACAAATATAATATGGGAAAATATCTTTTAAGACATTCTTTTGAAGGGGATTATCTTCCTAATAGTATTTTATATCGTGAAAAGGCAGCTTTTAGTGATGCTGTAGGTCATTCTATGGTTGATTATTTAAAGGAGTTTGCAGAAAAGTCTTATAGCGATGAAGAGTTTGAAAAACTATGTAATCAATATAAATATCATGCTAAACCATTCACAAAAGAATCTTTATTATATAGAGAAATATTTGAAAAATACTATCCAAATCAAGCAGAAATGATAACTGACTTTTGGATGCCAAATAAAGAATGGAAAGGCTGTGCAGTAAATGATCCTAGTGCTAGAGTATTATCAAATTATGGTGCTAGTGGACTATAATTAAACTTAATATAGTTTTATATAACTGATATTTTTATTTATTAAATATTACTGGAAATAAAACTTCCAGTAATATTTAATATAATTTATTGTCCTTTTGGTAAAAAAACAGTTATTCTTGTACCTATTTCTTTTCTACTTAAAACACTAAAGTAACCTCTATGACTGTCTATAATCCATTTTGCAATAGAAAGCCCAAGACCTGTACCACCATCTTTTCTAACCCTTGCAGTATCAGCTCTAAAAAACCGCTCAAATATATGTGATACATCTTTTTCATCCATTCCTATTCCATTATCTTGAATATAAAAGTAAGGTACATTTGAATTAACTTCTCCTACTTTTAATATTATTTCTTCACCATTATCTGTGTACTTTGCTGCATTTTCTATTAATATCCTAGCTGTTTGTTTAAGTAGAGCTATATCCCCATATACATTTATGTTTTCTGAGTCTATATATTTATATATATGATCTTTATCTATCATTCTAGATTCTTCTAACACTTCCTTCATCATATCATTAAGTGAAAATTCTATAATATTAAGCTGTGTTTTCCCATTAATTCCTCTAGCTAAAAACAATAGTTGTTCAACTAAATTTTTCATATTCTCTGATTCACTTTTTATTGCTGCTATAGATTCTTCCAATACTTCCTCGTCGTCTTTTCCCCAACGGTCCAGCATATTGGCATAGCCTTGAATCACAGAAATAGGAGTCCTGAGCTCATGTGAAGCATCAGAAACAAATCTTGATTGTTGCCTATACGATTCTCTCATTCTATCTAACAAATTATTAATTGCTTCCTCAAGCCCTTGAAAATCACTGTCTCCAATATGAATTCTTTCATCAGATCCATAAGGACTGATTTTAGATATTGCATCCTCAAGGCTTTGAAATTTTTGTTCATCAAAAGCTATATCACTAAGTCTACTTGCAGCTTCTGCTATATCATTAAGTGGTTTTAAAATTCTTCTATTTTTTGCAGTACCAAATATCATTTGATCTAGTAGTATTATTCCTTCTATAATTCCAATAGCTTTAATTACTTTTATTAAAAGATAAAAAAAAGTGTTAGCCTCTTTTATTAAAATTTTTCCATTATCCCAAATAACTTTATAAGTTGCTGTTTCTATAGGATAAAAATCAAAGGATCTTTTAGCAGTTCTTACAAATTCTCCATAAAAACTTATTTCACTTTCAATACACCAGATTCCGATAAATCCAGCAATTACAAATATATCAATAATAATAAACTTAAAAAACAAATTTCTTACAAAACTAGAATTTAGTTTTATTGCAATAGATGTAACATTTTTTATCTTATTTTTTTTACTCATCTTTAATTACGTACCCCACACCACGAACTGTAGTTATTATTTTCACATTAAAAACATCATCTATCTTTGTTCTTAGATATCTTATATAAACATCTATGACATTTGTTTCTCCAATATAGTCATATCCACATACCTTTTCCATAAGAGTATTTCTCGTTAAGACTATATTTTTATTTTCCATTAATATTTGTAATAAATTAAACTCTCTATTTGTAAGCTCTATTTCTCTATTATCGTACATTACTTTATGCTTCATTTTATCTAATGATAATAAACCACATTTTATAATATCTTCATCTTTTTTCATTGTAACTATCCTCTTTTTTAAAGCTGTTCTTATTCTTGCAAGTAACTCCTCTATTGCAAATGGCTTAGTTATATAATCATCTGCACCTGCATCAAGACCTGATACCTTATCCATAACTGCATCCCTTGCCGTAAGCATTATAATTGGAATATCCGAAGTTTTTCTGATTCTTCTTAATACTTCAAGACCATTTATTTCTGGAAGCATTATATCTAGAAGAATTAAATCCACTTCGCCTTTTTCTGCAATTTCAAGACCTGCTCTACCATTATTTGCTTTTAATATTTCATAGCCTTCATGCTTTAGCTCAAGTTCAATAAATCTTGCTAATTTTTCTTCATCCTCTACTATTAAAATCTTAACCATTTTTAATCACCCTTTTAATTTTTTCTTTTATATCCCTTGAATATCTTGAAATCTCATTTAATATTTTATTAACCTTATCTGTATTAACACTATTTGCATATACATAAAATTCTATATCAAATAATAATCCAATAATTATTAAAGGTATAATTATCCAAAACATAAAAAATGAAAGTAAAATTACTACTGTAATTGGGATTCTCAAAAACACATATTCTCTCTTTTTTATTTCTAAAAAAATATTATTACATGTATCTATGAATTTACATATAGCTTCAAAAATTCCTTGAAATCCATTTGATGCTTTATAATTATATTCTTTATTCTTTTTAACTTCTTGTATTGCTCCACTATATCTTAATTCATTGGTATAAAAAATACTAACAAAAGGTTTCTCTATACTTCCATTCTCTTCTAAGTATAATAGCGCTTCTAATATGTCCCAATTATTATTTTCTAAAGCAATTTTTGCTTCTTCATAACTTATATTTGCCTTTTTACGCAGTTTATCTATTAATTTAAGTTCATCCATAAATAAACCTCCATATTTATAATTTATAATTTACAGTTGATCAGGGAAGAGGGAACAGATTTCAGGTTATAAGTTTAAAATGAAACTTTTATGTACTTGCTACATCTTTTTAGATTCTTCCCAATATATATAAATTTTACTATTTTACTTGTTATAAGTATATTAGTTTTTCAATAAACTTTAATAAATTCACAGCTAAGAATATAATATATATTTTGAAATTATTGCGAATTGATTAAAAAAATTTTATCTTAGTAAATTTAAGCGTATTGATTTGGTAAAATATGTTATAATTACCTTGTATCGTGTTGTAACTGAATCATAAAGGAGAGATGGAAATATGTTAGTTAAAGTAATGTCAATATTTAATTGCAATTCAGATCAGTTATTTAATGAAATAAAAAAATCTAAGTCACTTTTTTATATAGCAGAACCACTTGTAAAGTTTGTCGAAGTAGAAAATCATTTGATACCAGAGTTCTGGGAAGAAGGAAAGTATCTTATTAAAATGTATATTCTTGGATTTATACCCTTTGGAAGTCAATGGATAATAATTTCCATGGATGATGATATTAAAAATATTCGAGATAATGGTTATAGTAAGATAATAAAAAAGTGGGATCATAATGTTTACTTAAAAGATATCGGAAACAATAGAACACTCTATGCTGACACAATAGAAATAAATGCAGGCATACTAACGCTTTTTATTGTATTGTTTGCTAATATATTTTATAGATTTAGACAGAAAAGATGGAAAAAGCTTATTAATAATAAATTTGATTATGAAGCATAGAATTTACTATTATTAAATAATTTCGTACTTTTTGAATAAAAAACTACTATGCCTTAGAGTTGTTGGTTCGTCTCCGCACAGTAAGTTTCCCCAAAACTCTTAGCATAGTAGCTCTCTTTAATTTTAAAATACCTTAAGGATTTTTCGCCTTAATTTTTTCACTCTTTCACTTTTTCATTCATGATTTCATTCATTCATTATTTCTCGTAGTTTTCTTTGAAATCTTTTTTCATATTATCTGCTGATTCTGATGCTTTTTCGAATACATCATTTACTCCATCATACTTCATATACGATCCACTTAATGAGTATCTATATCCACAGAATAATCCAAGTACTAACAATATTATAGTTGGTACAGATAAGAAGATTAATAAAAGTATTGCTATTATTAATGATATTCTCATTGGCTTTTCATTATCTTTTCTAATTTCAAAAAAGTTCTCATTTGCCTTTTTTAAAATTTTGCCTATTCCTTTAAATATTTTGCCAATAATTGCTCCAATTCCTCCATAGTTTTCTTCTTTGTTTTTATTATTTTCTTGTTTTTCTTGATTTTCTTCCCTAACTTCGATTATTGTAGTAATTTCATTATTTTCTACTTTTCCTTCTCTTTCTAAATATATAATAGAATCTACAACATCCCAGTTAAACTTTTCTAATACCTCTATTGCTTCTTCTCGAGTCACATTAGCCTTTGCTATTATAATTTCAATCATTTCATTTCTTTCCATTTTATTTACCTCCATGTATTTTTTAATCATTTATCATGGTTATATAATACTTTTAGAAGATTAATCTAAAATATAAGAAAGATTAAAATTAGATTAAAATTTTTATTTTTTATAATAAATAGGCAATAACAGCCCTGCTTTTTCTAGAATTGGTCTTACTGCATTATAAATAAGTACTACTAGTATTACAGAAACTACTGCATTTATAAATGTTGCAATTGAACTTAATTTTGCTAAGGTTGCTGCCACTTCTTGTGGTTGCCCTAATATATATTGTTTGTAAAAGAATCCTACGATAGGATCAAAGATTACGTTAAAAGCTAGACCCCCAATTGATGCAATGATGCTCCATTTTAAAATATATTTTTTATCATTGCTTGCACTTATTTTGGCATACCTATGAGCTATTAATCCTGTTATTAATCCAATACACAGCTTTAAAACAAAAGTTTTAGGTGCTACTAATATATATACAGGATCAAGTAAATCTGCAATTGTTAAACCTACTGCACCTGCTAATCCCCCATACCATCCTCCAAGCAATAAAGCTGCTAAAACACAAAATGCATTTCCAATATGAAGTGAAGTTGATCCACCACCTGGAGTTGGTATTCTAATTTGTAGATAAGTAAATGACACAAAGCATAATGCTGCTAATAGTGCTGCTTGCACTAATTTTCTGAATTTAATTTCTTTATTCACAATAATTGCCCCCTTGAATTATAATTCTTTACATATATTGTATTAACCAAAGCTAAACTTTGTCAATTGTATGCATACATTGTAAAATTGCAAAAATCCACCGAAACCAAATTTGATTTAGTGGATTTTTATATAATAATAAATATATATTAAAATTTAATTTTTTAGGATACTGTAAAATAGATGTCAATATAGGCTATCATTTGATCTGCTAAATTAATATAATAATATACTGGTATTAAGTAGCTTGAATAAAATAAATTTCTTGCCTCACTCTTATTATTTTCTAATGCTCTTATTAAATTTTGCTGCTGCCTTAGGCTTATAATATAACTATCAACTATAAATACAATTTGTTCTGAAAAAAACAAATCTGGAAAAGAATCTTTATATGAAAGTTTATGATTATCTAAATTTTTTTGGATAGTTTCAAGTTGTTGTATATAAAAATCTATATCCTTATCAATTTCTTTTAACTCTTCTGCTGTTGAATCTGCATTTATATTAATAACAGTTAAATTTCCTCTTATTCTTTTAATATCTTCTAAATTTTTAAGAAGATCTTCTTTATTTTGTAATTCTTCTACTTTAGGTCCATATGGTGCACTTTGATCAGTTGGTTGAGCATATGATATATTAGTACTAGTTAACATTATAATTATTACTAATGCTAACAATCGCCTTATTTTTCTTGACATAATTAACTCAGCTCCCTTTATAAATCATTTTGTTAAACTCTTTAATTTAAAATAACTAAGAACATATATACATATTCTTAGTTATTTTAAATATTTTATTCAATAGATTTTAATGCGTCTACCATATTTACCTTTTTTAATTTTAAATGCATCATTATCATAACTAGTAGTGCAAAAAACATTGTAATTAAACTAGAAATTATATAACCACTCATATCTACCGTTGGGATCATCATCATGTTATCCATCTCTGCTGTACTTACTAAAAATACATATAATATCTTCCCAAGGAAGGATCCTAAAAGTATTCCTAGTATTGTTAGTATTATATTTTCTCTAAATATATACATTGCTACTTCGCTATCATAAAAACCTAATACCTTTATTGTTGATATTTCTCTTATACGCTCAGATACATTTATATTTATTAAATTGTACAATACAACAAAGGCTAAACTTCCTGATGCAACTATTATTACAATCATAACTAATCCTAAATCAGCAGATTCACTTAAGCTTTTCATCTTTGAAGCCAGAGTAACATTTATTACTTTATCATTATCCATAAGAGTAGTAGATATCTTATCATCATTTTCTCTATCTGAATTTAGCTTTACTAATTGTGTATTATATACTGCTTCACTTTTAAATATATCTTTATAATATGATGGTGCTAAATATATATAGTGTCCAGCATAATTTTCAACTATATTATCTACCTTAACTTCATGATCATTATTATCTGAGTCTGTTACAATTATATTATCACCTACAGATGCATCTAATAGCTTAGCAAGTTTTTCATTTATAATTGCACCATTACTTGATAGTTTAAACTCAGTACCAGTTTCTCTATCATTTAGCAATACATATTTGCTTAATTCATCTATATTTTCTGGTACATACATAGTAGCTGTTTGTTTACTTACACCTTTTTTACTAAAAGTAACTGCCTCTTGATAAATATTTAAGCTACTTTTATACCCCTTTAAATTCTTTAAAGCTTCATTATATCCTTCATTTTCCTTAACAGTACTCTTATCTTTAAACACTACCATTGCATCATACTTTAGTAATTTATTAAATTGAATGTCTATAACTGAAGAAGTAGATTTTTCAAGAGCCATTCCTGCAACAAGCATAGCCATACATCCTGATATACCAAGTATTGTCATTAACATTCTTTGCTTGTATCTAAAAAGATTTCTAAATGTAACTTTTTGATTAAAGTTTAATCTTTCCCATAAAGGAGTAATTCTTTCTAACAATATCTTTTTACCAACCTTAGGCGCCTTTGTTCTCATTAGGTTAGAAGGATTTTCTAATAATTCTCCTTTTAATACAATTAAAGCTGCTCCTACTGTACAAACTATTGAAGCTACTAAAGACTGAATTATATAAGATGTATAATAATTTATTTTTACAGCTGGTAAAGTAAATGCAGATGAATATGCTTGCCTAATTATATAAGGAAGAACGCTACTTCCCACTAATATTCCCATTACACTTCCTGCAATACTAGCAAGTGCTGCATAAACTATAAATTTTCTTGCTATTTCTAAGTCTTTATAACCTAAAGCCTTTAGTGTTCCTATTTCTACTCTGTTTTCTTCTACCATTCTAGTCATTGTAGTTAAGCATATAAGTGCTGCAACTAAAAAGAAAAATACAGGAAATACCGATGCTATCTTATCTAAACTATCAATTGAACCTTTATAAGTTGAATACCCTGGATTATCTTCTCTATCAAAGAAATAATATTTACTATCATCTAGGTCCTTCAATTTTTCCTTTTCTTCATCTATTTCTTTTCGCCCATCTATTAGCTTTTCTTTATTTTCATTGATTTCTTTTTCACCATCAATTAATTTTTGCTCTGAATCTTCAATTTCTTTCTTAGCCTTATCAAGCTGCAACTGTCCTTCTTCTCTACCTTCTTCAAGATCAGCTTTTCCTTTTATAAGCTCTTCTTTACCTTTATCTAATTGCCTTTGAGCCTCTTCAAGTTGCACTTCTCCATTATTAAAGATTTGAACTTTCTCTTCATAAACAGCTACACCTTGCTTATACTGATTTATTCCAGACACTAAAGTTTCCAATTTAGATTTATTTTCACTTACAGCTTCACTAGCCTTTACTATACCATTTGCTATACCAAACGCTAAAGAAACATTTGTTGGATTTTTCTCTAGATTACTTACTAAGCTACTAAAATCATTTAGCCCTAAACTTGGATTAGATATAATCCCTTTCCAATACTGAATTTTCTCATCTGGAATTTTTTCACCTTCTTTAAGGTTACTTGCTGTTTCTTTTATATCATTAGAAAGTGTATTGTATGTTGTAATTAACATCTTTAAACTATCTATTTGACTTTCATACTCTTTTGTACTTTGAGTAGGATCAATTCCTTGATTTAAAAATTCTTGTTTCGCATTATCAAGTTCAACTTTAGCATCCTTTAGTTGTTTTTCACCATTTAAAAATTGTTCTTTTTGCTTATCAAGTTCCTTTTGTCCATCAACTAATTTCTTTTCACCTTCAATTAGTTTTAATTCACCATCTTTAATTTCTTTATTGTACTTTTCTACAGCTTCTTCGTATTGATTTTTACCATCACTAAGCTTAAGTTTACCATCCTCTATTTCTTTTTGAGCATCTTGAAGCTTTCTTTCTCCATCTTCTATTTCTTTATAAGCTTTATCAAGCTCCTTTTGTGCTTCTAATTTTATTTCTTCGATTCTTTCTATAACTCTATTTGAGTATAACTCTTCAAGATAGTCATTATTTTCTTCCATCTTATCTTTATATTCATTGCTATAGGCACCAAGATTGTCCACATTTTTAAATCGTACATATACTTCAGTAAAAACATCCATTGATATATCTTTACTACTTAATATAGCAAAATAATCTACACTTCCTTTTCCAACAGTAGTAGTCCCTCTAGATATATTTTCTATATACATAGGACTTTGTACAAATCCAACAATCTTAAAATTTTTCTTACTAAAATATTCATCTAAATTCACATCAGATTCTATTTTATATTCATCACCTATTTTAAAGTTTTTATTTTCTTTTAAAGCATTTTCATCTAAAGCTATCTCACCACTGTTTTCAGGTAATCTTCCTTCTGTAACAATGATCTTATTTATATTAGCAGACTCATTAGAACTATATTCTATAAACCTAACAACATTATTTGTGTTAGTTAAATTTACATCTACACTATGGGTCGCATAATAATCTAAAATTCTATCATTATTTTTAAGTAGTTTTAAGTCATTATCATTGAGGCCTATACTTGATACTATCTTGCTATCCATTAAATTTTGCTTTCTAAAAAATTCATTTATAGACTCTTTTAGATCTGGTCCACTTGATTTTATTCCTGAGTAAAACGCTACTCCTAAAAATATTATAGCTAATATAGAAATAAATCTTGCTTTTGAAGATAATATTTCTCTTGTTATTGATTTTTTATATGCTGTACTTTTCATCTTTATCCTCTACCACTCTATAGAATCAACTGAAACAGGATTTTCATTTACTTCAATACTTCTAACCTTTGCATCCTTAATTTGTATAACTCTATCTGCAATTGGTGCAAGAGCTGAATTATGTGTTATTACAATTACTGTTGTTCCTGTATTTTTGCATGTGTCTTGGAGAGTCTTTAATATCTGCTTTCCTGTTTTATAATCAAGAGCTCCTGTTGGTTCATCACATAAAAGTAATTTGGGATTCTTAGCTATAGCTCTTGCTATAGCTACTCTTTGCTGTTCCCCTCCTGATAGTTGAGATGGGAAATTGCCTTTCCTATGACCAAGTCCAACTAACTCAAGAGTTTCATCAACATTTAAAGCATTTTTAGAAATTTGTGTGGCAAGCTCCACATTTTCTTTTGCTGTTAGATTTTGAACTAAATTATAAAATTGAAACACAAATCCTACATCATATCTTCTGTAATTGGTAAGTTGCTTATTATTAAACTTTGATATATCCACATTATCAATAATTACCTTACCTTCATCACAAGTATCCATTCCTCCAAGTATATTTAATACAGTTGTTTTACCAGCACCACTTGGGCCTAATATAATAACAAATTCTCCCTTTTCTATTGAAAAATCAATTCCGTTATTTGCTACAATAATGTTTTCTCCAATTTTATATCTTTTATATTCATCTCTTATTTCTATATATGACATATCTATCTCCTTTGTTTGTACCTACGTTAAACCTCAATGCTATTAAATAGACAGCTTGTTTAGTTAATGCTATAATTCTAAGTATAAATAATATATAAATAAGTTACAATAATCATATATTTTCATAGTGTTATTAAATGTACACTTTATCTGTTTTTGTTCATTTAATAACATTTAACTTTGAAAATGATTAATAAATACTAAAAAAGGATGATTTTATTGTCGGGAATTAAAGGAAATCGAAGAATTTTATATACTAAAAAAATAATAAAAGAAAGCTTAATTGACTTACTTAAGCATAAAAAAATTCATGAAATTACCGTTACTGATATTTGTAAAAAATCAAATATTAATAGAGGCACTTTTTACACTCATTATAAAGATGCCTACCATCTACTTAAATCAATCGAAGATGAATTATTTAATCAAATATTAGTGTATATTGAAGAAACCCCAGTTGAAGCCTATAAAGATATTTTACTTCTTAAAGTTATTGAATTAATTGGTGAAAATAAAGAGTTATGTAAGATATTATTTAGTAAACAAATGGAAAGCACCGTTATAGATCGTATTCTTTATGTAGCTAATAAAGCTCAGATTGATAAATTACTTAGCCTTTCAAAAATTGATAATGTATTTTTAGACTATTTTATAAGATATTCTGTTGGTGGTATTATTTCAGTTATTCAAACATGGTTAGAACATGATTTAAATGAATCTCCTAAAGAAATAGTTAAAATTATAAATGAGATTAATTCCTTTAAACCTTAATGTAAAGTAACGATTTTAAAGAAAAAATAATATAATAAATAAAATCAATTATACTATGAGGGAAATTTGAACTTTAATGGATGGAATAATTTTGAAGACTTAGCTAAAGCTTGTGGATACACTATGTCTAATAAAGATAATGATAATACAAAAAGTAATTCTAATAATAGTGGTAGTACTAACAATACAAATAGCTCTTCTAATATAGGATGTAATGATATACCTAATGGATTTCAATCTTTAAATCCTGAGTTATTCATAATAATAGGAGAAATACTTGGAAATATAATAGCTGGAAACACTCCTTTTAATGTTCAAAATGCATTAGGCAACTGGCTTCAATTAGTTGGTCAAGCAATTTTAACATATAATGCTCAGCAACAATATTTTCAATTAGGTCCAGGAAGATATTTTAGCCCCGAAATATATAATATAAGTAATCCATTTTGCAATACAAACTCAACAACCACATCTCAAAATACTACTTCTAGTAATTCCGATAAAAATTCACATTCTAAATCAAAGACTAATAATAATAATAATGTTGATAAAATAAATGTTTTAGAATCACGTATAAATCAATTAACTAAAGAAATTGAGGAAATTAGAAGTTTATTGGAAAAATAATTTCAAATAAATAGCCCTAAAATATCAGATAGTTTTTTAAACTCTTATATCCTGATATTTTGGGCTTTAATCATTTTGAAGTCTATAGTCCACATAAAGAAAATTTTGTTGGCTATAATAACATTGTGTATTTAAAATACTTTAATTGGTTTTGACATGTCTATAAAGTACATGTATAATATACTTAGTAAGCGAACTTTAAATTAATATATATAGAAATTATTCGGATATAGAGGTGTAAAAATGGATAATGTATTTGATTATGAAGATATACAATTAATACCAACAAAATGTATAGTAGACAGTCGTTCTGAATGTGATACGTCTATAACTCTTGGAGAAAGAACTTTTAAATTACCTGTGGTTCCTGCAAATATGCAGACTATTATAGATGAGAAAATTGCAGCTTATCTAGCTGAAAACGGATATTTTTATATTATGCACCGTTTCAATCCAGAGGGCAGAATACAATTTATTAAAGATATGAACCTAAAAGGATTATTTGCTTCTATAAGTGTTGGAGTTAAAAGTGAAGAATATAACTTTATAGAACAATTGAAAGCAGAAAACCTTTCACCTGAATACATAACAATTGATATTGCTCATGGTCATTCTAATGCAGTTATCAATATGATTCATCACATAAAAAAACATTTACCAAAAAGTTTTGTTATTGCTGGAAATGTAGGAACACCAGAAGCAGTAAGAGAATTAGAAAATGCTGGTGCAGATGCAACAAAGGTAGGTATTGGTCCAGGAAAGGTATGTATTACAAAAATCAAAACAGGCTTTGGTACAGGGGGTTGGCAATTAGCTGCACTTCGTTGGTGTGCAAAAGCTGCAAGTAAGCCAATTATTGCAGATGGAGGTATCCGTACTCATGGAGATATAGCTAAGTCAATTAGATTTGGTGCTTCTATGGTTATGATAGGCTCACTATTTGCAGGACATGAAGAGTCTCCAGGTGAAACTATTGAAAGAGATGGAAAGCTTTATAAGGAATACTTTGGCTCTGCTTCTGAATTCCAAAAGGGTGAAAGAAAAAATGTTGAAGGAAAGAAAATGTTTGTGGACTATAAAGGCTCCCTAAAAGATACTTTAATAGAAATGCAACAAGACCTTCAATCATCTATTTCCTATGCTGGAGGCAAAAAACTGGATGCAATTAGAACTGTTGATTATGTAGTTGTTAAAAATTCAATTTTTAATGGTGATAGAGTATATTAGAAATGTTCAAAAATAAATCTACTACTAATATTTAACTAGTAGTAGATTTATTTTAATATTACTAGAAATTTTCATTTTCATTAATATTTTTTTCTTAAATACTAATATGATTAATATTACCTTTTTTAATATCTCTAAGAGCTTAAGATGTACAAGTTCTTAAGTTAATTCATCTTTTAATTTGTCTTCAAAAATTATTGATAGCTCTGCTAACGTAGCTTCCCAGTTCGGTATTGATTGAATCCATTTTTCTTTGATATTATCTAACTGCACTAACGCCATTGCTTCAGTCTTTGTATTATAAACTTTTTATAAATTCTTTTTTTATCTTTTGAATCTATATATTTAATTCGATTTCTTATTTGATGAACAATGCAAGTTTGAATTTACTGATGGAAATACTGTTTTAAATAGCTTGCGAAAGTCCCTTTAATCCATACATGCTAGTATTTCTTTAACACATCTATTTTTAAAACATTACAAATACTTAATCAAAGTTTTGCTCCTTCAGCCTAATTTACCTAAATATCTAGAATATCTTTTAACTAAAATAGATATATACAGCTTTATTTGCTCTTTTTCCATTACTTCTAACTTTAAAATACATTTCGTCTAAATAAACTATTATATAGATTTCATCAAGGGATCTATTTTGCCATTCGGTGGTGTTAGCGAGCACTCTATCCGTTATTTTAGATACCATTGATGGTGATGTTCCATATAAATCATAAATTTCAGCTTGAATATCAGATGTAGTCATTCCTTTTACATATAAGGATATAATTTTTCAATATAATACTGTACATACGATTTCATATCTTTCTATAATTTGTGTTTCAAATTCTACATTCCTATTACCTAGTGTATTTAAGTCACTTTCATATTTATTTCTACCTAAAAGTTCTCTTATTTCTCCATCAAGTTTGTTTTCAAGAACATCTTTAATAAGTCCATTTTTCACATAACATCATCGATAGTTTTACATTTTCTTACTTCTTCATTATAATCAAAGTTTGTATTAATATTTTTGGGGAGAGTAGATAAGTTTGTGTAAAATATACTTATCTACTCTCCCAAATATTATCACAAAATCAGTGTTTATGTTTGTCCATTATCAATAAATCACATGAATCCTTGTCAATATTACTATCTAATAAATAACATCTATTAAATTATCTCTTTGATTACCCAATATAGTGTAATCTACTGGTTTTTTAATCATTTGGGTATAATCAAAATTATACTTTTTATTATAGTCCTTCGTATATGCCTTGGAGACAGCTGTATACAATTTAATTATTTTATTTACCTCCTTAGAATTTTTTAAAATTTCACTTATTTTATTTATATTTCTTTCATCACATTCAAATTTTGAAAAACCATCTATTAAATAATATGGAATCGGTATTCTATTTTCCTGACTCTCTTTTTTTAGTAACTCAGCCTTCTTATATAGTAAATATAGATCTATTAATGTATCTATTGTCGCATCACTATTTTTTATAAACTCAACAACACAATTATACTGCTCACTATCATATTTCAAAAGACTACTTTTTTTAGTAAATGCAAAATATCCCCCTGATTCAAAAGCTAAAATTACTTGCATAAACTTTTCTAGTGGAACAAAATAATCTGCCACTTTTTCTGATACCTCTAATTCAAATTTATTTAATCTTTGACTTGCTTGTTCCTTTAATTTTGTTGTACTTTTATAAATACTTCTATATTTATTTTTATCACTTTGTTTTATTAATAATAAAAATCCCTTTGCCTCAAATTCCTTTTGTAACCTCATAAATATACTTGTATTTGCAACAAAGGTTTTCTCATCAATAGAATTCTGAGAATTATTATATTTAACAATATTTTTATATAATTCTTCCTCTTCATCATTTTTTCTATCAATTTGTAATATTTTTAGCATCACAAATGTATCTTTATAATCTTTCTCTAAATCATTTGGATCTACATTTTTTAATACTTCATAAATTGAATTTACAGTTTGGCATCCATTAACTATTTGAGGGTTTTTTATATTAAAGAATGCATTTATATTATTTTTTGATTTTCTAGTATTAACTTTTGACATCTCTTCACAAATTAATGTAATTCCATTATTATAGTAAAAAAAGTTTTTTCTATCTTCTCTATCTATTAATGTTTTATATATATTCTTATTAACACCTGTATTACCTAAAAATTCTCTAATATTCAT
>JAQCTH010000039.1 GCA_027686065.1 Clostridiaceae bacterium AF10-41 | reverse complement strand
AAATAAATGCAATTATAATATTATTTTCAAAGATAATATTTAAAGGTGTACTTATATATATTAAATTCAACATATGCAATACTATATTTATTATAGAAAATATCCAAGCTCTATTAAGTTCTTTATTTTCTATTCTTAAATCCCTGAAACCACTATATAAAAGTACTACTGATATTGTAGGCAAAATATAATTTAATCCTAATAAATTAAAAGTCATACAATTAAGCATAAAACCAAGTGTTATTTCTTTTATAGGCCTATGCCAATAATTTCTTTCAATAATTTTATATTCCATATATCCTTCTCCTTAATATATTTTAAATAGATACAATACAATTATATAATAAAAAAGTTTATATATGGAATTTTTTTATTCAGAGCTTAAGCCATTTTATCCACGGCATAGTTAGTGATTTTTAATACAATAAAAAAACGCAACCCTCAGGTTGCGCTCTTTATTGATTACTTATTTGTTATTAAAGTTTTACCGCTCATTTCTTCTGGTACATCAAGTCCCATTACAGTTAGCATTGTTGGTGCTATATCTGCAAGTTTTCCTTCTTGTAAAGTTCTACCTTCTGTATCATTAGCTACCCATATAAATGGAACTGGGTCTGTAGTATGTGCTGTAAATGGATTTCCTGTTGAGAAATCTATCATTGTTTCTGCATTACCATGGTCAGCAGTTATAAATAAAGTTCCTTCTTTTTCTAGTATTTTATCTGAAATTTTTCCTAAGCATTCATCTACAACTTCTATAGCTTTTACAGCAGCTTCCATTACTCCTGTGTGTCCAACCATATCTGGGTTAGCAAAATTAAGTATAATCATATCATACTTATCTTCATTAATTCTATTGATCAATTCTTCTGTTACTTCATAAGCACTCATTTCTGGTTTTAAATCATAAGTTGCAACTTTTGGTGATGCTATAAGAGCTCTATCTTCACCTGGATTTTCTTTTTCAACTCCTCCATTAAAGAAGAATGTAACGTGAGCATATTTTTCTGTTTCAGCAATTCTTAATTGATTTAATCCCTTACTTGATACATATTCTCCTAAAGTATTATTTATACCTTCTGGTCTGTATGCAACATTAACGCCTTCTAAAGTCTTGTCATATTGAGTCATTGTTACAAATGTCAAGTTTAAAGCTTCTCTCTTAAATCCTGCAAACTCTTTATCATTTATAGCTCTAGTTATTTCTCTAGCTCTATCTGGTCTAAAGTTAAAGAATATTACTGAGTCTCCATTTTTAATCATTCCATTTGAATCTACAACAGCTGGTAATACAAACTCATCTGTTTTATTATCATGATATGATTTTTCCATTGCTTCTACTGCTGAAGTTGCAATTTCGCCTCTACCAAGTACCATTGCATTATATGCAAGTTCTACTCTTTCCCATCTGTTATCTCTATCCATTGCATAGTATCTTCCTGAAATAGTAGCAATTTTACCTACACCAATTTCATTCATATAATTTTCAAGTTCCACTACAAAAGCTTTTCCTGATGATGGTGGAACGTCTCTTCCATCCATGAAGCAATGTACATATACTTTTTCTAATCCAGCGTCTTTAGCTAGTCTTAATAATCCTTTTACGTGCTCTATATGTGAGTGAACACCACCATCTGATAATAAGCCCATTAAGTGAAGTGCTGAATTTTTTTCTTTTGCATTATTAACTGCAAGAGTTAATGCATCGTTTTTGAAAAATCCACCTTCGCTAATTTCTTTTGTTATTCTTGTTAATTCTTGATATATAATTCTTCCTGCACCTATATTTAAATGACCAACTTCTGAGTTACCCATTTGTCCATCTGGTAGTCCAACATATAATCCACTTGCTTGTAGTTGAGTATGTGGATATTTCTCAATTAATCTATCAAAGTTTGGTTTTTTAGCTGCTTCTACAGCATTCCCATCTGATTTTGGAGCTATTCCAAATCCATCTAATATCATTAACATTACAGGTTTCTTCGCCATAATTCCCTCCAAATTTTTATCAAAATCTATATTTGACAATATTCTAATATTATCTTTCTTAATTTATATCTATATTATACTATAATTAGTGACTTTAAACAATAAAAGCACTTACGAGGTAAACCTTTGCAAAAAATTATTTTAATCCTAGAAAAGAATATTTCAGAATTTTGGAATTTTTTTCTTTATAAAAGTACCTCCAACCTTATATTAAAAGATTAGAGGTAAAATGGTAAAATCATATTTTTTTAATTTACTATTTCTTTCCCATTATAAGAATTTCAGAAATAGCAAATTCTTTTTTATTACTAAACTCTATAACTATTTCTTTGGTATTAACTTCATCAAAAGAAATTATAGTAGCTTCTCCTGGTAATTTTGCCAAACTAGAATCAATCCCCTTAAATACTTTATCTTTTGAAACTTTTATTTTCTTTATATCTGGTCTTTTACTTTCTTCGATATTCCCATATATAAGTATATCTGTAGCTTTTATCTCTTCTCTAAATTTTATAGTTAATTTATTTTTCCCATTACCTCTCCACTCATAATCATTAAAGTTCCTATGAAAAACTATTTCTCCATCATATAATAGTTTTTCATTTTTTTCTGATTTACCTTCTACTTCTATAGATTCTATTAAATCATTAAGATTATCACTACTACCAGTTCCTGATGGTAGAGGTTGAGGTGTTACACTTGGCCCATTTATATACATTGTTCCATTTTCTCTAAATCCAAGTTTATCTATGTTTATTGATCTCCTGCTTCCCCCCTCTTCTGGATTCATATGGGTATGATAGACTGAATATATTTCCTTACCATCTTTTGATTTTATAACAGAATTATGCCCTGAACCTGAAACATGAGTCCAATCTATTTCACTTGTTAAAATTGGATTATTTTCATATTTTTCAAATGGTCCTAAAGGATTATAAGACACAGCATAGCCTATAGAATATAATTTATCCCAGTATGGATGAGCCGAGTACATTAAATAATATTTACTATTTTCTTTTAAAATTGTTGGCCCTTCATTCCACGCCCACTCCCCAGGAATATTTTCCCATTCTTGTTCTGGAGTACTTACCAATACTGCTTCTCCTTTAAAAGTTACCATATCATCACTTAACTCTACTCCATATATTTGACTAATATTTTTCCCACTTATTAAGTTTGTAGAACAATCTTTAACATAATAAAGGTACATTTTGTCATCTTCCATAAGTATATTTGCATCAATAACAGCAAAGTCTTCACCTATTATAGGACTATTTGTTATGTCTTCAAAAGGTCCATATGGATTATTGCTGGTAGCAACACCTAATCCAAGATTTTTTGTTTTTCTATCTCTTGCAGTATAATACATATAATACTTTCCATTTTTGTAATATACCTCAGGAGCCCAGTAATCTCTATTTGACCAACTTCCCTTTTTGGCCATATAAGCAACTCCAACTTCTTTCCAATTAATTAAATCCTCTGACTCCCAAACTAAATATCCAGATGCTTGAATTTTATCACTTGTTCCATATGCATAATACTTCCCATCATCAGTCCTTAATATAAAGGGATCTGCTATTAAATCTATATTTTGTGGATTAGTATAGAACTTACCTTGGTCATAATTATCTGAAGTAACTTGAATAAAACTTTCTCCTTTGTTCTCACAACTAATTAAAGTTCCCATTATTCCTCCAAGTATAACACCTACTAATATTTTTTTATATTTCTTCATTTTTACCCCCACAACAATTATTTCTATCTGTTAAGTTATGTGAATATTACTTCTCTAAACCTTGATATCTGCAAGAAGCATTCTATTATTTAATTTCTAAATTTTTAATATAAATCTTTGAACCATCTGCTCTAAAGCCAACTTTTCCATGTGTATATAAATTTAAATCAACATAAGATAATACTTCCTTATCATTAATCTTAATGACTATTGTATTTTCTTTAATTTCTATTTTAAAGTTGTTGAACTCTTTTGGATTTATTTTAACTTCTGTGCTTATCAATTCTTCTCTTCCGTAATTTAATTTATGCAATATAAGTTTTTCTTCTTGGATTTGTAGATAATATCCAAACATTGAATCAGTAACTTGCTCTTTATATAAAGACTCATTTGTAGCATTAAAATAAATTCCAACATCTTTTACTACATTTCCTAGAGCAAAATCAACCGCTAATGACTGTATCTTAAATTCATCCTTTCCATAAAATACTCTGTTTATTTCGTCTCCCAAACTTTCAGTTGCGTCATTGAAACTTGTCCATCCCGCTATCAAATTCCATTCTATATCGCTTGGTACTTTATATAAATTATTTTTATACTCTACCTTTGTGTTTACTTTATAAATGTCTATGCTTTCAATATTAAAAAAACCTTCTCTTAACTTTAATTCTATTTGATGATAACCTTTCTTTAACTTCATTTCTCCTAAATATCTTTTGAACCACTCATTTACATTTTCATTTTTCTCTATAGTACATGTTAAATATTTTTTACCATCAACTAATATATCTACTTTTCCCTTTATATCATCACTTTTTACCATTGCATCTATTCCATAGCTATAATCCTCTTTTACATTTATGTTATACAATACCGACTTACCTTTTTCATCTAATGTAATTGCTGAAATACTGTCTTCATATTCTATTTTAGGTATTTCATAATCACTTTTATTGTAATGTATTCCATCTATTCTACCTGGAATAGCTTTAATAGTATTACTATCACTTGTCCCAAATGATTCATTACTAAATGCTAAAAATGAATAATCTGCTGGATCTTTTGCATATTTATATCCAACTGAACCTGCTTTAAATCCATTATCTGTAGTTAATATCTTTATATTATCTAAAAGTACTTCTATCTTATTTCCATTATTTTTTATTCTTATAGTATGCATCTTACTAAAATCAAATTTATATGATAAAGTATTCTCACTAATCAATGATTCATTCCCATTTTCTATTGATTTTATAGACACTTTATTAGCCTCGATATCTATATTAATTTCTCCATAATTTTTACTATCTTTATATGAAGCAATTATACAGACATTGCTATCTTTTACATCTGAAAAAGAAAATTCAGCAGTAAATACTTCACTCGTTTCATCATTTGAAACAATAAATTTTTCCTTCCCCTCTTCTATACTTTTCATTTTATTATCTGTGTCATTATTTACCCATGTGTAAAACTGAGGCATGTTAGGACTTGGTTGATTAAAATTTGTAGGCCCCAAAACAGACATTTTTTCACCATTAAAAACTAATCTATCTATATTCAACTTTCTTAGTGGAAACCCCTTTTCTCCAACTAAATTATGATATGCTATATAATAAGAATCTAAATCTGGGCCTAAAACACTTGAACTGTGTCCTAATGAATTAAACTCTTCTGAAGTATTAATTAGTATAGGGTTATTAACACCTTCTTTATATCCCTTAATAGGAGATTCTACTGATGTGGAGTAATTCACTCTATATCCAGTACTTTTAACATGATTTCCTGTATAAGTCATATAGTATATATCATCCCTTTTTATAACACTAGGTCCTTCTGTCCACCAGTTCATAAATGTATTATCAACTAGCTTTGTTTCTTCTACTTCAGTTGGAGATTTCATAGGTGCAGCCATTATCCCTTTAGGTGATGCGTAATAAAAATACCACTTTGCATTATCATCTATGAAGACACTACCATCTATGCTCATACCAATATTATCTGATATTAATTTAAATGGCCCTATAGGTGAATCACTTTGTAGTACATAATGTCCTTTACCAGCTGGCGATGTATACATATAAAAATATCCATCCCAATATATTACTTCTGGTGCATATGCTCCTAGAGTTTTCTTTTCATCTGTAACCAGTCCCTCATACTTCCAATCCACTAAATTATCTGAACTCCAACATTTTATCCCTAGATTATAATCATGAGTTGATACATATAAATAATATCTTCCATCATACCTTAAGATATATGGATCTCCTATTCCATATCCATCTTCCCATTCATCCTCTAAAGTAAAACTATTTAAATATTCATTTTCCACATTAATATTATTCTCATTACCTACATATTTTGATGTACATCCTGCCATTAGCACTGTTGTAAGCAACAAACCCATAATTAACCTCCTCATAATCTCCTCCATTTAATGTATTTCTTCTTTATCTATATTTTCAATAATAATTCCTAACATTAATACTATTATCACTTTGATATCTATTTTATAAATACAAAAAGCCAGATATGTTTTAAATACATTTTTCAATATATTTTTATACACTCTAGCCATAACCCTAAGTATATAGGATTTTATAAAATCCATTTTTTAATTTGCTAATCCATTATTAATTTTTAAAATAGCTTTATTTTTAGATAACATAATTACTCCTGAAACCATAAATAAAATAGCAGAAATTATATCCATAAAGAAATAAGAAATTACTGAACAAATAATAAGCCAAACTCCTTTTCCTTTTTCAATGACATTATTTTTAGTTTTTTTATAAATATATAAATTTATTAATCCCATAGCTATAAATAGAAATCCTATAGTAGTTGTAACTATATAAACATTATCTAATAGTAATTGAATGGATGTAACATCTACTTTTGAAATATCTTCTCTTCCTACTCCTTTAGTTTTTATATACGTTGCATAAATAAATATAGTAGCTAGTCCAGATATTATTTGCCATACTGAACCTATAAGAATCATATTTCTTTCAAGCTTTCTATTTAACACTTTCATAATTATGCCTCCAATTTATAATATATAGTTGAGGCTGTCGCAGAAGATACTTAATATAAAACTTCAAAATTACTTTAAATGGTTTTTACCTTCATTTCATATTCTAAATTTTATATTTTCATTTGTGCGACAGCTCCACTTATTTTAAATAAGAATTAACTTTACTTAATATCTGGTGTCCATCTTCCTTCATTTATTGCCTTTATAATGCTTAAATCTACTTTTGGCTCTCTTGCATAAGTTAGTAAACCATTTATTTCTTGCTCTACATCAGTTACTTGAGTATAACAAAACCCTTGAATTAACTTTGATTTTAGCATTGGAGATATTACGTTGTAATATCTTAAAATGAAATCTTCATCAGATGTTGCTGAGGAATATCCCCAACCTTCCCATTCACTTTTTTGATAAGAAATTCCACCCATTTCAGAGATAATTATAGGTTGTCCTTCATATCCCCACTCTTTAGCAAACATACCTCTTCCTGAATGCTTTGTCTTTAGAATATTATCTATGCAAGAATATCTCTCTGTTAAAACTTCATTTTTATATTCATAATCATGAATTGTAAGAAGATCTGTTTTTGTGTGCTCCCATCCGTCATTAGAAATGACAACTCTTGTTTGATCAAATGACTTTGTTAACCAATACATAGCAGCTGAATGAGCTTGTTGATCTTTATTATTCATTATTGACTCTACACCCCAAGACTCATTTAAAGGAGTCCATACAACTATTGAAGGGTGATTATAATCTCTTTCTATCATTTCAATCCATTCATTATTTAGCATCTTAACATATCTTCTTGAATAAACATATGCATTAGCCATTTCTCCCCAAACTATCAAGCCTAATTTGTCTGCCCAGTATAAAAATCTTGGATCTTCTATCTTTTGATGTTTTCTCACACCATTAAATCCCATCTCTTTGCACAGCTTAATATCTTTAATGAAATGCTGGTCTGTTGGTGCTGTAAGTAATGATTCTTCCCAATATCCTTGATCTAATAATAATTTTTGGTAATATGGTCTATTATTTAACATAAAGACCCCATCTACAACCTCTACTTTTCTTAATCCAAAATATGATTTAACTGTATCAATGATAGTATTTCTCTTATAAACATTAAACTTAATATCAAACAATATTGGATTTTCTGGACTCCAAGCCAAAGATTCATGATGATTCCAATCTAGTGTTAATTCTTGATTTAATCCAAAAGCTCTCTTTTCTCTGCTGCTCATTAAAGCTATTCTATCATTAACTATTACTGTATCCTTAACTGAGATTTCTACTTCTAATGAAGTTTCAGTAATATTTCCTTCAAATTCATACTCAACTAAAACTGTTTTTTTATCTAAATCAGGAGTAAGCCATACTTTCTTTAAATACGTTTCACTTACTGGCTCAATCCAGACGGATTGCCAAATTCCTGTTGTTCTTGTATAGAATATTCCATGAGATTCTTTCCTCCAAAATTGTTTTCCTCTTGGCAGTTCTAGATCAGTTGTATAATCTTCAACTCTTAAAACAATTAGATTATCTTTTTCCTTTATAACATTTGTTATATCTACTGAAAAAGGGACATGTCCACCTTGATGAGTAAATAAATGTTCACCATTTATCCATAAATCCGCCTTATAATCAACAGCTCCAAAGTGCAATATATTCCTTTTATCTTTCATAACCTCATTTAAGTCAAAAGTTTTTGAATACCATACTATATCATGAAATTCCTTTATATTTATTCCTGAAAGCTCAGTTTGATAAGCATAAGGAACTAATATATTCTTACCTAATTTTGGATTCTTGTACCATCCATCCTTTATTCCTATATTGTTGTCATCAAAATCAAATTCCCACTGCCCATTTAAATTAATCCAATCTTCTCTTACAAATTGTGGACGTGGATATTCATTTCTTGGTATATTAACTGTCATATCTATTCCTCCTAAATTTTAGCCCTTAACTCCTGATTGTAAAGACAATCCTTCCATAAAATACTTTTGTGCTACCAAATATAATATTAAAGTAGGTAAAATTGCTAATACTGTTACAGCCATTAAGTGGGCTACTTTTATGCTATAGCCTGCCTGTAATGTTCTTAATCCTGCTGTTAATGTCAGTCTTTCTGTATCATTCATAATAATTGTTGGCCACAGGAAATCATTCCAAGAACCTGTAAATGAGAATAATCCAATTATTATTAATATTGGTTTACATAATGGTACTATAATCTTAGTATAAATTGTCCAAGTACTTGCGCCATCAACCCTAGCTGATTCATCATACTCTTTTGGAATCCCCATCATAAATTGCCTAATTAAAAATATATTGACTACTCCTCCAAGTCCAGGAAATATTAATGCCCATGATGTATTTACCCAATTTAAAGTATCCATTATTTTATATAAAGGAATTAAATTTACAACTGCTGGAAACATCATTGTCATTAATAAAAATCCAAAAATTGAATTCTTCCCTTTAAATTCTAATCTTGAATATGCATAAGCAGCCATTGAGCTAATTATTACTACCAAAATTGTATGTGTTACAGAAACAAAAAGTGAATTACCAAACCACTTAATTATTGGTGTAACTGTTGTATCTGACAATACATCAATATAATTATCAACTACCCACTTTGCAGGTAAGATACTAAATCCAGTTGTTTGTACTTCTACCTCTGACTTAAATGATGTCAAAACAGACCAAATCAATGGTGTAATCCATACTATAGCAAGCACTAAAACTAATAAAAAACATGCCATCTTTTTATAATTGAACTTTTTCTTTTTTAGTTTATGCTCCATATTATTTTCCTCCCTCACTTAAGTTATAGGTAACATCAGCAGTTTTCCTTTTAGCTTTATTTAATTTCCTATTAACTTTTCTTTGCTTTTCAGCTATAACCTCATCTCTATCCCTTGATATAACTGCTTGTAAAATACAAATAAATAGAATACATAAACCAAGCATTGCGGCCATTGCTGATGCAATACCTGCTAATGAAGTCCCTTGTCCAAAGCCTAATTCTCTTATGTACATTAATAAAACTCTGTTGGCTCCATTTGGTCCACCATTATTAAACATAAGAGGTTGTCCATATATATTGAATTGTGCAATAGTAGTCATAACTAAAGTATATAAAATTTGATTTTTTATTGATGGTAGAGTAATTTTAAAAAACTGTTTTACAGCTCCAGCTCCATCTATAGAGGCTGCTTCATAATAATCACTAGGCACACTTGCTATAGCTGCTTGATATATTACCATATTGCTGCCAATACACCACCAAACAGTTATTATAATTAATGCTATCCAATACCAAGGGAAAGTACTCCCCCAATTTACATCTGATTTAGTAATATTATTAACTAGCCCAAAAGTTTTATTAAACATAAAATTCCATGCTAACATTACTGCTGAAATAGAAAGTAAACCTGGAACATAAAATACAGATTGAAAAAATTTATAGCCTTTAGGTTTAGTATTTAAAAGAACAGCAAATAACAATGGAATCGCTATACAGAAAGGAATTGTTAAAATTGAAAAAGTAAACGTATTTTTTAATCCATTCCAAAACTGATCATAAAAAACAGATTCGTTATTCACCAATATTTCATAATAATTCTTAAAACCTACCCATTGCGGTGCTGAGTATATATCCCATTTAGTAAACGAAACATATATTCCAACTACAGCCGGAATTAGAAAGAATAGAACGAAAAGAATTAAATGTGGTGCTATAAATGAATATGGTGCTAAATCTCTCTTTTTACTCATATTTACCTCCTTGTTATATTTTGCGAAGCAATTTACATAGTTCACATTGTGCAATTCACAGTTCACAGTTTCTGAATTTTAAGTTATATCAACTATTTGAGCGTTTATATAATTACTTCCATAACTGTGAACTGCGCCTTGTGAACTTCAAACTAGAAATTTTGCTTCGCAATTTATTTTCTATTGTGCCATTTTAATCTTTTCGCTAGCTTCCTTTTGCATTGCTGCAGCTGCATCCTCAGGTGTCATTCTTCCAAAGCAAGCTTCAAATACAACCTTATCTAAGGCTTCTACAACATTGCCATAGTATTTATAATCATATATCTTTAATTTATTTGGATCTTCTAATACAAAAGCTTGAGGCATAGCTTTGAATTCTTCATTTTCTCTAATTGCATAATTGGCTGGAACTTGTCCTGCTTTAGCCCACTCTAAACTATTCTCACCAATCCAATTAACAAATTCCATAACTCCCTTTGCTCTTTCATCTGTCATTTTATCATTCTTAAGCATTACAAATTGATGTGAAGAACTCCAATCCTTTGGATTGTTTTGATCCACCGTTACCATATGTGTCATTCCCCAATTTATATCTATTCCTTTAAGTGAATTTTGCATCCATATTCCTTCTGGCCAAAATACTAATTGTCCTGCTCTAAATAATTGACCCGGATCATCCCCATCTTGGCTAGCTATTTTAGTATTTACTAAACCATTTAGCTCTGCAAATATTTTTTTAGCTTCTGGAGAATCAAGATTAACTTCTTTTCCGTCTTTTGACATATCCCCATTTAATTGAGCTAAGTAAGATAAATATTGAACTCTCATCCAAGTTAATCCTAAAGATGCTATATTGTCAGAAGATGCTTTTTTCCCAACTTCTTTTACCTCATCAAATGTTATAATTCCATCATCTAATACATTAGGACCATATTTAGCTAAAAGGTCTTTATTATAATAAGTCACAAATGAATGTACATCTAAAGGAATACTATATTGTTCATTATTTATATTTCCCATTTGCCATGCATTTTCTACATAATTTGATTCTTTTATTACTCCACTTGCCTCAATATATTTACCTAATGGTTGAAGTAAATTTTGTTCTGCAAACAAGGCAAGTCTTTCAGCATGAACTATAGTTACATCGGGTACATCCTTACCTGATCCAACTACTGTTGGTATTTTTGTGTATAAGTCATCACCTTCAATAGGCATATGTTTTACTTTATATTCAGGATTTGTCTTATTATACTCGTCTATCATTCTAGTCATGTTTTCTCCATCAGCTCCAGTAAAAACTGACCAAAATACTATTTCTTTCTTTCCACCAGACTTACTATCTGATGAATTCCCTTTTGAATTACCGCAAGATATTAGACCTACTGATAATATTCCAGCTAAAATAACACTTAAAACCTTTTTCCTTTTCATAAAATCCTCTCCCTTTTAAAACAAAAATTTTGTTTAACTTCAAATTTATTATATCATTTAGTTTATACGTTTTCAATAATTTTTTAGAAGTTTTTTCTATTATTTTTGTTTCAATTGCCTTTTCTGTATGTTTTTTAGTTGTTTTTAAGGTTTTAAAACATTTTTCCTGTTTCTAATATAAATTGTATTCAGTTAAATTAATGTTTTGTTTCAAATTATTTGTTTCTATTTATTTGTTTAATTTCACCTATCATGTTATAATTTATATAGATATCCTCAATTATCTCAAACAAATTTATTCTTTATATATAAATATTTATAATTAAGAAAGGAAACTAAAAATGAAAAGCTTATCTGTAAATTTTAACGATATTGACAAAATGGCATCTTACGCCAAAGCTCTATCATCGGAAGATAGAATAAAAATTTTAAAAATAACTGCTAATAGCAATCCTACAGTCAACGAACTTTCAGAATCACTCTCTATCCCTCTTTCCACAACTGCAATGCATGTAAAGGTTCTAGAGGAATGCGGTTTAATACTAACAAGACTAGAACCAGCTGTAAGAGGAACAAAAAAAGTTTGTTTCAGAAACGTAGATGATATTTTTATAGATCTTAATCTTCAACAAGAAGAAAATAAACACAGATGCCACTATATAAACATGCCAATAGGCTCTTATATAAATTGTGAAATAAGCGGAACTTGTGGTATGGCTAATGAAAATTCACACATTGGAATTTTAGATAACCCTCAAACTTTTTATTATCCCGATCATTATACAGCACAAATAATCTGGTTTGAAAAAGGATTTTTAGAATATCGTTTTCCTTTAGACATATTATCTTTTGGAGATTTGACTAGCTTTGATTTATCTTTTGAATGTTGTTCTGAAGCTCCGTCTTATAATTCTTATTGGCCATCTGATATAACTGTATGGATGAACAATGTAGAATTACACACTTGGACATCTCCAGGCGATTTCGGAGGAAGATCAGGAAAATTGAATCCCGGATGGTGGCCACACAGTTCTACACAATATGGTCTTTTAAGATCTTATAAAATAGATAATTCCGGAACATATTGTGACGAAACTTTAGTTTCATCCGTTACTTTAAAAGATTTGGACGTTACCAAAACTCCTTACTTAACAGTAAAAATAGGAATAAAAGAAGATGCTGAAAACTCAAGAGGAATCAATATCTTCGGAGAAAAATTTGGAGATCATCCACAGTCTATATTATTAGGAATAGAATATAACTCCAAAATATAATTTCAAATATAAATAACAAAAACAATTTAAGTATTTGACTGAAATTCATTCCTTAAAGTAAATATAACTTAAAAAGACGCTTCCTGCCCAACACAGAAAGCGTCTTTTAACTTAGATTCATTTTTTTCATTTTCTTTTATCAAAAGTAGATTTTATAAATATCACTCATTTATTGCCAAAAGCAAATCTTTTTTTATTTTAGTTTATTTAACTACAAACTTATAACTAGTTTCACTAAAATATTTTTTATCCGCTTCAAGAATAGAATCCTCTATAAATAAATTAGATTTTCCAATAGGAGTATTCTGAGTTTCAAGACAGACAGCATCTCTAGCTTCTATGTTTCTACCTATCGACAACTTACCTTCACTAATATAATTCCCACTATAAACTACAATTCCACTACAATTAGTAGAGATTAAAAGTCCTCTTCCCGACTCTTCATCATAGAGTTCAGCTCTATTTTCAATTTCTATGCCATTTCTGAACTTAAAAAAATGATCATATCCTTTTGTTATATTAAGCTGATAATAATCATCATAAATATCTTGTCCAATTTTTTTAGGTTTAGTAAAATTAAATGGTGTGTTCTTAACACTAATCATTTTTCCAGTAACAATTGACTCTTCATCTAGTTCAGTAAATTCTTCAGCTTTTATTTGTAAAGTATGCCCAGTAATTTTCCTTTTACAATTTCCACTTAAATTAAAATAACTATGATTTGTCATATTTAATATTGTATTTTTATCTGATATTCCATAATAAGAAATCTTAAGTTCATTATTATTATTTAACAAATAACAAACTTCAATTTTAACTTTTCCCGGAAATCCACCTTCCCCATCTTCACTGACATAATAAAACTTAACACCAACGCACTCTTTTTCCTTAATTATTTCAAAATCAAATTTTTTAATATTAAATCCGTCTTTTCCACCATGCAGAGTATTATTTCCATCATTTTTATCTAATTCATATTTCATTCCATCAATCTCAACTTCAGCTCCTCCTATCCTTCCAGCGTTTCTACCTACAATAGCTCCCAAATAAGCTGTACTAGTTAAATTAGAATCATACTCTTCATAATTCAAAACTACATTTTCATACTTTCCATATTTATCAGGAACATTTATTTCTGTAATTATACATCCTAAGTTAATGCATTTAACCTCAATTCCATTATCATTAATTAAAACAATTTCTTTGTATTCATTTTGTGTTTCTAATCCTATAAATTTAGTAAAAATATCCATTTAATCCCTTGCCTTTCATATTATTTTCACAAAAAAATTCTTTAATATCCCCTTTCTTACATATTTAAATCATTATTACTGTTTTATAACATTATTTATGTTTTAATTATAATCTAAACTATCTTCTTTTCAAATATTAATTTTTATTTTTTAATATAATATTTTCATATTGGGTATTATATTTTTCGGTAATACAAAAAAGAGTTATGTAATGATTTATAAAATACATTACGTAACTCTTTTTAAAAAAATTAATACTAATAGTTAACTATTTGTGAGAAATCAGCTGCTACTAAGCTAGCTCCTCCAACTAAAGCGCCATCTATGTCTGACATAGCCATTTGATCTTTAATTGTGTTCGGCTTAACTGATCCACCATATTGAATTCTAACTTTATCAGCTATTTCTTTTCCAAACATTTCAGCAACAACATTTCTTATTGCCATTATTGTTTCGTTAGCTTGTTCGTTTGTTGCAGTTTTGCCTGTTCCTATTGCCCAAATTGGTTCGTATGCAATAACTACCTTTTCAGCTAATTCATTTGATAAACCTTCTAAATCTGCTTTAATTTGAGCTCCAACAACTTTATTAGTTGTTCCATTTTCTCTTTGTTCTAAAGATTCCCCACAACAAAGAATTGGAATTAAGTTATGAGCAAATGCAGCTTTAACTTTCTTGTTTAAAGCTTCATCAGTTTCATTGAAGTATTCTCTTCTTTCACTATGTCCTAAAACAACATAGCTAACTCCCATAGCTTCTAACATTCCTGGAGCAACTTCTCCTGTGAAAGCTCCTTTTTCTTCAAAATGCATATTTTGAGCAGCAACCTTAATGTTTGATCCTTCTACTGCTTTTAATACAGCATCTAAACAAACAAAAGTAGGACATACTACTACTTCACATGTAGCATCTTTTACTAATGGTTTTAATTCCTCTATAACTTTTACAGCTTCAGCTGGAGTATAATGCATCTTCCAGTTTCCTGCTATTATTGCTTTTCTCATTTTAAATCACCTCTTATTTAAATTAATAATGAAGAATTAAGAATGAAAAATTAATGAAATTATTCAACATAGTGGAATAATAAATTAATTTCATAACTCCACCTAAGTGGAGTCATTTCCTTAATTCTACATTTTACATTATTCATTTTACATTTAATAAATAAAACTTATTTAATGAAGCTCCTTCTCACATTAGTTTTGAATGAGTAAGTTCGCTTTACCAAATAAAAGATTTAGAAGCTTACTTATTGTTTAGTGCTTCTATTCCTGGTAATGCTTTTCCTTCTAAGAATTCTAATGAAGCTCCACCACCTGTTGAGATGTGAGTCATTTTATCTCCGAATCCTAAAATATTAACAGCTGCAGCTGAGTCTCCTCCACCAATAACTGTTGTAGCATCTGCATCTGCCATAGCCTTAGCAACTGCAATTGTTCCTTTATTGAAGTTTTCAAATTCGAATACTCCCATTGGTCCGTTCCATATAACTGTTTTAGCATCTTTAATTGCATCAGCATATATAGCTTCAGTCTTAGGTCCGATATCTAATCCCATGCTTCCTGCTGGAATGTTTTGATCTTCAGTAATTACAGGTGTTACATCTTTGAATTCTGTAGCAACTCTATGGTCAACTGGTAATAAGAATTTAACTCCCTTTGCAGCTGCCTTTTCAATCATTTCTCTAGCGTAGTCTATTCTGTCAGCTTCTACTAAAGAAGATCCAACTTCGTATCCTTGAGCTTTTAAGAATGTATAAGCCATTCCACCACCGATTATTAATGTATCAACTTTTTCTAATAAATTGTTGATAACAGCTATCTTATCTGAAACCTTAGCTCCACCTAATATAGCAACGAATGGTCTAACTGGATTATTAACAGCTTCTCCTAAGAATTTTAATTCTTTTTGTATTAAGTATCCACATACAGCTGTATCTACGAATTCAGTAACACCAACTGTTGAACAGTGAGCTCTATGAGCTGTACCAAAAGCGTCATTTACAAATATATCAGCTAATGAAGCTAATTCTTTTGAGAATTCTTCTACGTTCTTAGTTTCTTCTTTTCTGCATCTTGTATTTTCTAATAATACAACATCGCCATCTTTCATTGCTTCTACAGCAGCTTTAGCATTTGCACCTACAACTTCTTCATCTCTTGCAAATACTACTTCTTTATTTAGCATTTCGCTTAATCTCTTAGCAACTGGAGCTAATGATTTTGAAGCATCTTTTCCTAAATGTGAGCAAAGTATAACTTTTGCACCATTATTTATTAAGTAAGTAATTGTTGGTAATGCACCATTTAATCTGTTTTCGTCAGTTATAACTCCATCCTTTAGTGGAACATTAAAGTCACATCTTACTAAAACTTTTTTACCTTTAACTTCTATATCTTCGATAGTTTTTTTATTAAAGCTCATTTATTTCACCTCATAATTTATTTTTATATTTATAGAAACCGAAATTATTTGCTTAATTTAAAATTGGCCTGGCCTCATAGATTTTCTATAAAACCAGACCAAATTTTATTTCCTAAATTAAAATATTCACTTAACTATTTAATTATCTAGTTACGAAGTATTTTAAAGTTCTGATTAATTGGTTAGTGTATGACATTTCATTGTCGTACCAAGCAGCAACTTTTACTAATTGATCTTCACCAACTGACATAACTTTTGTTTGAGTTGCATCGAATAATGAACCATAAGTGATTCCGATTACGTCTGATGAAACTATTTCATCTTCAGTGTAACCAAATGATTCGTTAGCAGCAGCAGCCATAGCAGCGTTAATTTCTTCTACAGTTGTTTTCTTATCTAAAGTTACAACTAACTCAGTTAATGAACCAGTAACAACTGGAACTCTTTGAGCACCACCATCTAATTTTCCTTTTAATGCTGGAATAACTAAACCAATTGCTTTAGCAGCTCCAGTTGAGTTAGGAACGATGTTTGCAGCAGCAGCTCTACCTCTTCTTAAATCATTCTTTCCGTGAGGACCATCTAAAGTATTTTGATCGTTAGTGTAAGCATGGATTGTAGTCATAAATCCTTTTTGAACACCGAATTTGTCATTTAATACTTTAGCCATTGGAGCTAAGCAGTTTGTAGTACATGAAGCACCTGAAATAACTGTTTCAGTTCCATCTAATATATCATTATTTACGTTATAAACAACAGTCTTGATGTCTCCAGTTGCAGGTGCTGAAATAACAACTTTCTTAGCACCAGCTTGTAAGTGTAAACCAGCTTTTTCTTGAGAAGTGAAGAATCCAGTACACTCTAAAACTACATCAACATTTAATTCTTTCCATGGTAAGTCTTGAGGGTTTCTTTCAGCTGTAACTTTGATTTCTTTTCCATTAACAACGAAAGCTCCTTCTTTAACTTCTATTTCACCGTTGAATCTTCCTTGTGAAGAATCATATTTAAATAAGTGAGCTAAAGTTTTAGCATCAGTTAAATCGTTGATTGCTACCACGTTAAATTCTGGGTTTTCAATCATTAATCTTAATGCTAATCTTCCTATTCTTCCAAAACCATTAATTGCTACATTTACCATTTGCAATTACCTCCTAAAATAGTTATATTTAAAATTTTTAAAATTTTAAGCTTGTTTAGTGTGTTCCTTAATAAATTCTACAATTTTTCTACCTGCTGCTTCATCTGTTACTAATACTGCATTATGATTTTTCATCATTGTTGCAATAATAGCATCAACTTTATTTTCCCCAGCTGCTACCGCAATATGTGTGTTAATTTTTCTTGCTTCATTAATATTTATTCCAATTGAAGTATTTTCTGAAACCACCTTGGAATCTTTATTAAAATAACACCCAAATGCTTCTCCAACAGCTCCAAGAGACTTTAGTTTATTAAATTCGTCTTCTGAAACATCTCTTTTCTCAGCCATAACTAAAGCATCTCCAATACCATAAATCAATATATCTGCTTTATGAATATTATCTATAACCTCTTTAATTTCTCTTTCTTTTAGTAATGTATCTAAAAGCTTTAGACTAAGATTTTCTGGGAGATGAAGTAACTTATAAGAACCATTTAATTTTTTAGCTAATGATGCAGCTAGTGTACTTGCTTGTATTTCAACTTTTCTCCCCATACCTCCTCTTGCAGGAACTACAAGGGTATTTGAAACATTATTTATTTTAGGTAATGCTTCCACAAATTCTTTAATAGTATTTCCACCAGTAATAGCTATTATATTATTATCTTTAATAATAGATTTTAAATAGTTAGCTGTAGCTTTACCAATTTCTTTTAAAATTATATCGTTTGTTTCTGCATCTCCTGGAACAATTATTACTTCTCTTAACCCTAGGAAGGACTTTATGTTTTCTTCTATATCTGATAAACCTTTAATTTCATGTATAAAATCTTTTAGCTTATCAACTACTTCTTGTCCCTCTTCAGTTACTGTCATTCCTGGAGTATTAATTTCTATTAAGTTTTGTGATTTCAAAAAACTTATTTCAGTTCTTACTATTCTTTCTCCAAGATCCAACTGATTTGCTAAAACACGTCTTCCGATAGGCTGATTGTAATATATAGTCCTTAGAATATTGTATCTTTTTTCTAGGACTTCTACAAGTTCAGGAACTATTTTTTTCTGTAAAGACAATATTTCCTGCACTTCCAACCCTCCTTTGGCCTAAAAAGGTCCCACATATAATATATATGTCCCACATTTATTATTATAAAACACTTCTATGAATTTTAAAAGTACTTTCTTTAAACTTTTATAGAAGTTTTACATTTTTTTAGCATTATCTCCTTTTCTTATATATTAAATGCTTATTTTGTTAACTTATTTTTATTTTTCTTATAATAGAAAAACTAACCTTAGCTTAAATTATTTATCTTAATATAATTTAATTAAATATTATCTAATACTAGAGCTAGTTTTCTATTATAAAATCCCCTTATAATCCTTTTACTCTATTCTTTTTCTTTTGCTTGAAGATTTTATCTCCATTTCTTCTCTATATTTTGCCACTGTTCTTCTTGATATATTCAAGTTTTTCTTATTTAACTCATCACATATTATTTGATCTGATAATGGTTTTTTCTTATCTTCATTATCTATCATTTCTTTTATTTGTTTTTTAATATTTACTACTGCTATATCCTCACCATTACCTTGTGTTTGACTCAATCCTGTTGTAAATAAATCTTTTATTTTTACAGTTCCAAAGCTTGTTAAGATATATTTATCTTTAATTGCCCTACTTACTGTAGATTCATGTATTCCAAGTTCTTCAGCCATATCTTTTAATGTCATAGGTCTTAAGTACTTTTGTCCTTTATCAAAATACTCCATTTGCTTATCAACAACTTTTTCTAATATTCTAAGTAAAGTACCTTTTCTTTGTTCTATACTTTTTATTAAAAACATAGCATTATTCAATTTCTCTTTTACATAATTTTCTGTTTGCTTATCATCTTTATTATTTAAGATATCCTTGTACACACTACTAATTGATAACCTTGGTATTACTCCATCATTCATGATAACAAAATATTGTCCATCAATTTTTCTAATAGCAGCATCTGGAATTATAAATTTAACTTCTTCCCCTGTATAAAATCCTCTTGAAGGTTTGGGTTCAAGTTTTTTTATTACATCTCCTAAGTCTTGGGCTTCTTTTGGTGTTATTTTTAAGTTCTTAGCTATTACATTGAATTTATTATCTGCTATTAAGTCTAAATATTCGTCTATTATTCTTTCTAAGTTATCATCTAACATTCCAAACTTTATTAGTTGTATTTTTAAGCATTCCTTTAAGTCTCTTGCTCCTATTCCATCTGGTTCTAAATCTTGAAGTATTTCTAAAGCTTCTTGTCCTAATTCAAGTGAAATATTTAATTCCTTACATATGTCTTCTAGAGGCATGTCCAAGTAACCTCTACTATCTATGTTTTCTATCATATAAGATACTATTGCTTTTTTATATTCATCCTCATCACTTTCAATTAGTTGATTATCTAAATATTGTGTAAGTGATTCTTTTTGAGATATAAAATTAAATGGTGACACATCTTCATCCTTATTATATTCTCCATAACTTTGAGAACTATAATTATCAAATTCTAAATACTTTATCATTTCTTTATAATCAATTTTATCTTCATATGCCTTATCTTCTTGTACAAAATCAAAGTCACCTTCTAATATTGGGTTTTCTACAAACTCATTTTCTATGTATTCTCTTAAATCATAAGTAGACATTTGTAAAAGCTTTATAGATAACTGCATTTGTTGAGTCATTATTAACTTTTGTTCTTGTGTGAGATTTAAATTAAAATCTAATTTCATAAAGTACACCTTCATTTCAATAAACTACAAACTATAACTTTTACTAGTATTAAGGATTTATCCTTAATACTAGTATAAACTGATAGTAAACGTTATATCAAGTCATTATAGCACTTTAAATTCTTGTACTTCTTCTTTTTTCTTAGGAATTTCTATTTTTTCTTTAATTACTTCATTTTTATAAGTATTAATTAAATTTATTATTTCTGAATTAACTAAATTATCATTTATAATAAACTCTATAGTATTTTCTCTCAATCCTTCATTAATTTTATTTATCTCTCCACTTTTAAACATACCTTTATTGGCCTCTGATAAACTTTTGTATAATACCTTATCAAAATGTACTACTAACGAAGCTAGTGAATTATCCATATAATCTTTATAAACTTCCTCTGCATTCATTCCGCTATTAATTACATATTTACCTTTTTCCTTAGCTGCTTTAAAAACTCCTTCTGAAGCTTTTCCTGCTGCCGTTAGTATTATTTCACAACCTTTATCATATAATTTCTTTGCTTCTTCATAAGCCAAGTCTACATTTGCACAATCTCCAATGTATTTTACATTTTCGCCTGATAATAATTTTGTTGCACCATATAGATTAGTTACTTTAATCCCTGCCATATATCCTGATAAAAGTAATTTATTTGGTTCATTATCTTTAATTGCTATGTACCCAACTTCTTTGTTCTCACTTTTTTTACCTGCCAATGCACCAGCCAAAAAACCTGCTTCCTCATATTTAAATGCTATATTTTGAACATTACTTTCCCTTATTTTATTTGATGTAACTATAAACTTCTTATCTCGGTAGTTAGTTGCTGTCTCATTAACTACATTTTTAAATTCCTCTCCTACTACAATTATTAAATCATTAGTTTTAGCTGCTCTTATAAAATTCTTTTGAAAAGATTCTTCATCATCTTTATCTATTTCTATAGTAGTTAATTTAACTCCAAATTCAGTTATAATTTTATTTATTCCTTCTAACCCTAATTGATTTAAACCTTTATCTTCTAAACACCCCTTATTTACAACATAAGCTACTTTAGGTTTATCTAAATCTATTATTGGGCTATTTAGCATTTCACAGCTTATAAGTGCAAAAATTAAGCATATACTTAAGCTTAATAAAAGTAATCTTTGTTTTTTCACTATAACCACCTTCCTTTTTACTTTAGGTTACCCAAATAAATATATAAAAATTCTTTATGTTTTTATTCAAAAAAATAAGGTAAATCATACCTAAATATAACCTACCTTACTCATGTCTCTTATTATTAATTTTTTATCTCTATTTTCTCTAAATATTATTTTCCAAATGTTATTTTAAATTATTTTATTATTCCGCCAATAAACTTAATTGTATATATAATAATTATTATTGTTTTATAAATTCTATTTACTTAAGAAAAATAGACCACTTACTCTAGTTCCTGAGTGTATACCAACTGCACATCCTGGAGTTGTTTCTATGTATCTTAAATTATTTTCTTCTAAATATTTTTTAAGACTTTCTTTCATTTCTGGACTTTCAATTTCTATTAAGATAACAGGTTCATCTTTATCTGGATTACTTGACTCATAATCTGATATTATTTTCTTTAGAGCCTTTTTATTCCCTCTAATTTTATCTTTTGCCGTCATCATTCCATCTTCAAATCCAATTATCACTCTTAACCCTAAAGCCGTACCTATAGCACCTGCTGTTTTTGAAATTCTTCCACCCCTAACTAAGTTCTCTAGAGATTCAAAACATAAAGAAGCATTCATCTTAGGTATTATTTTAAGCAATTCTTCTTTTATTTCTTCTGCCTTTAAACCCTTATCTCTAAGTTCACATGCCTTTAATACAAAAAAGCCTTGGGCTGATGTTATTACTTTTGTATCTACTATGACTATGTCATCGCTTTCTAACATGTCTTTTGCTATACATGCAGAATTATATGTTCCACTCATATTTGAAGACATAAGTATAGCTAAAACCTTATACCCTTCATCTAAACTTTTTTTAAAGTATTCTGCAAATCTAACTGGAGTTATTTGTGCTGTAGTTGGAAGTATCTTATCCTTTTCTATTTTTTCTTGCATTTGTTGTAAGTCAATTTCTTCCCTATCAATATAACTCTCATCACCAAAATTAATTAAAACAGGCACTACTTCTATATTATTTTTTTTAATTAATTCTTCTGGAATATCTAAACAGCTATCTGTTAAAATTTTTATTTTTTCCATGCCTACTCCCCCTAAATCTATTTCATTTCAGGAAAACCAATTTGCCTTAAAACTTCATATGCTATAATTGCTACAGTATTTGAAAGATTTAAACTTCTAGTACTTGTTTTAATCATAGGCACCCTTATTCCCTCATGATTTTTATGTACTTCTTCTGGAACCCCTGATGATTCTCTACCAAACATTATAAAATCACCTTCTTTAAAAGAAGCTTCATCATAATGTACTCCTCCATGAGTTGTAGCTAAGAATATTCTTTCATTTCCATACTTTTTCATAAATTCTTCATAGCTTTCATGTATTTCAAGCTTTAATTCACTCCAATAATCTAATCCCGCACGTTTTACTTGTTTATCATCTATTTTAAATCCCATTGGCTTAATTAAGTGAAGAGTTGATTTTGTTAAAACACAAGTTCGTGCAATATTTCCTGTGTTTTGTGGTATTTCTGGTTGATATAAAACTATATTTAAATTCATTTCTTAGTGACCTCCCATTAAAAAAGTAAGATGCCCTCATCTTACTTTAATGAAACTATATAAAAAATCATACTATATCGCTCTTCATTAGTCAAAGATTTTAGTATTTGTTAACAGAATATTTTCTTATATCTTATGCAAACTAGTTTATTTCTTTAATTATATAAGAATTAATACAAGAATTGATGTAAAACAACATTTTAAAGTTTAAATATTTTCTTTATAGCTTTTGCAACTCCATTATTCTTATTTGTGTCAGTTATATAATCTGCTAAATTTTTCACTTCAGGAATTGCATTTCCCATAGCAATTCCTACACCTGCATATTCAATCATTGAAACATCATTTTCATTGTCTCCTATACAAATTATTTCTTCTCTTTTGAAGCCATAATAATCTACTAGTGCTTTTACTGCATTTCCTTTTGAAACTCCTTGATTATTAATTTCAACACTTCTACTTCCAGCTCCAAAATATACAACTCTGTCTATATCTTTTAGTTTTTCTTTAAGTGATGCTATCCTTTTAGGGCTTGGTGAAAAGGCTATGCATTTAGTTATTTTTCCTTTGTTTTCTTTAAAGAATTTTTTCCAATTATCTATATCTTTAATAACAAAATAATTTATTTTTAAGGTGTCATATCCAACTTGTTTCGTCATATATAATTTACTTACAAACTTCATTAATTCACTTCCGCTATATATTCCATCTAAGGTATAAAAGTGAAAATTTAAATTCATTTTATATAAAGTTTCAACAATCTTAATACATGCTTCAGTTTCTATTGGGTTCTCATAGATAACTTTATCTGTATGCTTTTCTCTAACTATTGCTCCATTTGCTGCAATAACAGGTGATTCAACCCCTAAAAGATGGGAATAATATGCTGCATTATTATATATTCTCCCTGTAGTTACTACTATTTCTACACCTTTTTCATGAATTTCTTTTATTACTTTTTTACTTTCTTCTGATATTTTTCTTCCTTTACCTAGTAAAGTCCCATCCATATCAATACAAATCATCTTGTATTCCATAAAAAAACTCCTTTACTCACCCTTTAATATTTCTATAATATCATTCTACTATAATTTCGACAATAAATTTAATATGAGAAAGATTTATAATATATAGTATATCTATACAAAAAAAGAATGATATTATTTTTAATACCATTCTTTTTTATTTTTAATTACTATATTTACTTTTTTTGAATCTTATCTATTAAAATCTAATGATTTTGATTTGCTTCTGTTGGATTCACAGGCGCTTCATTTGGTTTTATATTAGTTTCTTTCTTTTTAGTTCCCTTTTTCATAATTGTATTTGTAGTTAGATAAACATCTGTTGCTATAAAATCTCTAGAAATTTCTACTCCATTTTCATATGTTACTTGATAAGAACTTGCTTTATATCCAGGCATTCCATAAACTTCTACCTTTTCAGTTCCTTCTTCCATAGTTGGATCTTCCTCATAGGTTATTTCAGGATTATACTTTTCATGAACTTCATTTACAAGTTCATAAGTTTTTCCACCCATTGCGTCTACATTACCATATACACTAAATGATACTACTCCACCGCCTACATACCCTTGAATATATACTGGGAAATCATATGAATTTTTGAACTTATAATCTATAACTCCATTTGCTACAGTTGCATCTAATCCTGGTTCTGAATAGGAAACTGTTAAAGAATGGTTCATTCTTTCTGTTGACCTTAAATTTGCTCTCATAGCTGCTCTATAAAGAGTTGTTGATACTTGGCAGATTCCTCCACCATAGTCTGGTACTATTTTATTTCCTACATAAGTATTTGCTTTTTCATATCCTTTATCTGGAGTTGTATCACCTATTAATTCATTATAACTAAATTCTTCTCCAGGCATAACTATTGTACCATTAACAATTCGTGCCGCTATTTCCATATTTCTAACTCTTCCATCTCCAGTATTTTTATAACTGCTACTATATCCACTGATTTTTCCTGTTATTTTATTGAGATCATCAGCTTTTATCTTAGCTTGTTCTTCCTTTAATTCAAAAGTTAATTCTTCAACACTATCTGGATCACCATTAATATTTTCTATTAATTTATTATGAAGTTCTTCATCATCTATTTGTTTTCCATTAATATCTGGTGTAACTGTTATACTCCCTGAATTTATTTCTATTACAGCATTCTTAGCTGCTACATTCACCTCAGATTTTACTTTTTCTTCAAAAACCTTTAAGCTTTCTTCATCAAATGAAATCTTTGATTCTATATTAACAACATCATTATTTTTTATCATGGAATTCTTCGCCATTATTCCTTTATCTTTTCCATAGTTGATAGCATCTCCTATAGTGGCTTCTATATCATATTTAGGATCTATATCCTTATAATTTAATTCTAACTTCTTATCTCCAACTAAAACTACTAGTTTCTTGTCCATAATTACGTTAGGTAATTTATCATTTAATAATGATATAGCTTCGTCTTTATTTAATCCACTTAGATTTACACCATAGACACTGATTCCTGGATAAATTTTATTTTCCCAAGCCTTAACTCTGTTATTAACTGAAAAAATATATCCTATAATTCCTATAAATAATAATACACTTACTACTGCTGTAGTTATTAATACCTTTTTATTCTTCTTCAGTATTAAAATTTTCTTTTTTCTATTCTTTTCTTCCAAATGCCCCACTCCTCTCTAGAATAAATTTATTATATTTTGAAAACATAACTTTTCCTATGATTATAATATTACTATATCATTATTATTATATTATATTCTATAGTTTATTTTAATATATTTATGTAATCATAATAATTATTTTTTATTATTCTTATGTAGCAATAATATTTCTTATTTATACATATTCTATTAAAAATATATTTTAAAAATTAGAATATGATTAAGGCCTATAATAATAAATCTAACTTTAATATTATAAGCCTTTAAACAACTTTTACACTTAATATTCTATACAGTAACTTTACTTCTTACTTGAGAAGTTTCTCCATCATAATCAAAAGCCTCTATTGTTATATTAACAGGAGAAGTTGTTGGAACTGGTAGTTCTGATAATGCAACTTGGAAATTGGTATCATCTTTTCCTACTGTTCCAATCCAATATCCATTTTCAAATAAATTATATCCTAATAAATCAACATCATCATTTTTTCTCCAAGAAACCTTTAATAATCCACCTTCTTTACGAGCTTTCAGATCCCTTACTCGTCTTGGTTGCATAAGTAAATCTAAATTATCTGGTCCCCAATTAGCATCTACTGGATTTCCTACGCCATTAACTTTTGCTGTTTCACTATATTGCCATATTCTCCATCGTTTCCAACCCCCTACATCTGGTGGGAATGGAGGATTACTTGGAATAGCTGTATACATTGCTATCCATAATGGCATACTTTTTAATGGTTGAGATCCATTTGGTAATTTAAAATTATTATATAGTTCTACAAAGAATACTCCTGTATATAGCATTAATTTTCTTCTAGTTTTTCTTTCGAACCTTTTTCTAAATCTTTCTACCCAATCAACTAATGCCTTCGTACTTATTTTATTATCTGTTGGTGTTTCAACATCTAATACTGGAAACAAATCACCATAATTTCTTTCCCCAAATCCTTCCTGCAATATGTTTATGAAATCATCACATTGAGAATCTGCAGTGGTTAAATCATAAGATGGCACAGCATAATGATAAGCTCCTACTGGTATTCCATAATTTCGAGCTGCTTTTGCAAACTCTAAAAACCTTCTATCAACTCTAAATCTCCCTGAACCTGACCCTGATGATCGTAAATATAAAAAGTCTATAGTTCTTGCTAGAGTTTCAAAATTAACATTTTGAGTATATTCATTTATGTCTATTCCAAATCTACTATTAGGATTCTTATTTTGCATTTTTCCTCCAAGAAAAATAATCTCTATATTAGTTTATTACTATCTTTCTTAAAGGTTACTTCATTTACTATCTTATTGCCTTTAATTTTATAAAGAAGCTTACATCATTATCTACACATTCAGCCCATATGTTCCCACTATGTAATTCTATTATATTTTTTGAAATAGCAAGCCCAAGTCCACTTCCCTTTGTATTAGAATTTCTAGCCTCATCAACTCTATAAAATCTATCAAATAGCCTATCAACCTTTTCCTTTGGTATATTTTCTCCTCTATTTTTTATTACTATATTTACAAATCCTTCAGATTCATATGAAGATATTTTTACCTGCCCTGGTTTAAATGAATATTTAATTGCATTAGAAAATAAATTTTCAAAAACTCTAACTATTTTTCCTGCATCAATTTCTACAATGCTTTTTTCATCTACAAACTTTTTAACAACTTCTATTTCATTTTCCTCAAAGACAGGAATATACTCTTCTATAATTTGAGATAAAAACTCTACAATATTAACCTTAGTTTTCTCTAATACTATTCCCTTATTATTAAGTTTTGTATATTCAAATAAATCTTCTATAAGTTCTTTAAGTTGATTAGATTTATTAAACGCTATATTTAAATACTCCTTCATAATGCCTTCATTCTCATATTTACCGTCTTTTATCAAACCTATATAACCCATTACAGAGGTTAAAGGAGTTCTTAAATCATGTGAAACATTTGTAATAAGCTCACTTTTAGTTTTTTCTGCTCTTCTTTCTCCTTCAATTCTATTTTCTATTTCAAAAGCCATATTATTTATGTTCTCAGCTAGTTTCTTTATTTCATCTTTTCCCTTTTCTTCAATTCTATAAGATAAATTACCATTTGAGATAACCGTTACTCCAGATACTATCTCTTCTATGTATTTCATTTTTTTATTAGTTATTATTATAAATATTGATATAAACATAATAACTGATAAGAAAAGAGCTAAAAATGAATTTTTATCTACATAGTAATCATAAGAGATATATGGTGTTGGTATTTTAAAATATATAAGATATGCTCTATCTTGACCTATTTTAACTGGATAAAGAAAAACTCTCTCATCTCCATCTTCTAATACTGAATTCCCCTTATCTATTACTGCATATATATCTAACTTTTCTTGAAACTCTCCATTTATCTTATACAATATCTTTCCATCTAAATCTGTTAAGTATATCTTAGTCTTTTCATTATAGTTTTGTTCTAAGATATTTTTAATTTTATCTTCATCCTTTAGACCATCTATTTCTTCTCCATATTCACCACTTAATTTTTTTGCTATATTGTTAGCTTCTGATTGTATTTCACCGATATTATATTCAAGATTAGTTATTGTTTTATTTTGGGACAACATATTATTTGCAAAACCATAAAACATAAAGGATAGCAAAAAACATACTCCAAAAACAACCACAAGCTCAAATCTTATACTTTTTTCTATTCTTTTATATGTCCATTCAAAAATTTCTCTAATTCTTATTCCAATTTTAGAGTTATACAACTTACTAATGAGTCTAATTATAAAATTGCTGGAGCTTCCTCTTGTTTTAGTACTATCTTTTTCAAGCTTTTCTTTCCTTTCCTTTTTCTTTCTACCTATCAATTTTATATCCTACCCCCCATACAGTTTTTATAAACTTTGGTCTTCTAGGATCATCTTCTATTTTCTCTCTTACCTTTCTTATATGAACCATAACAGTATTATCAGATTGCATAAAATCTTGTTTCCAAACACTGTTATATATATTTTCAATACTAAATACTTTCCCTCTGTTTTCTCCAAGTAAAACTAATATATCAAATTCCGTTGGAGTAAGTTTTATTTCTTCCCCCTCTTTAAAAACTTCATGTGTTTCTAAATTTATACTTATTTCATCAATATATAGAATATTATCTTCTCTAACTTCAAGTTCTTCCTTAACAATTGTTTTATTAAATCTTTTATATCTTCTAAGTTGTGATTTAACCCTAGCTACAAGCTCCAATGGATTAAATGGCTTTGTTAAATAATCATCAGCACCTGTGTTTAGCCCTAATATTTTATCCATATCTTCAGATTTTGCAGATAACATTATTATCGGCATTTCTCTCTCTTCCCTTATTTTTAAACATGCCTCTATCCCATTTACCTTAGGCATCATTATATCCAATATTATTAAGTCAACATCATTATTTGAAAGCATATTTAATGCCTCTTCACCATTTTCCGCTTTTATTGTTTCGTATCCTTCACCCTTTAAATATATATCTATTAAATCTCTAATTTCCTTTTCATCATCTACTATCAAAATTCTTTCTCTACTCAAAGAAATTCACTCCTCTCTACTTCTAAAATTAGTTTACCATAAAAGAAGAAATCTTTTAATTTTTCACTTTATTTTTTCTCTAACTACTTATATTAACTATTTACTTATATTTTAGTTAATATATCTTAATATTAAACTTTATTATTTCTTAAAAAAACCTTAATATCTTCTAACTTAGAACTATGCTTATAAAAACATACTATAAATGCAAAATGTTTATTTAAACTTATACATTATAAAAAAGAATGTTTGAAAGTAAATAAAGTTTTAACTTACTTTCAAGCATTCTTTTAGTAATAAATTACTCCCTAAATTGAATAATCCTATTTTTATAGACATTATTATTTAACCTAAGTTTATTTATAATATCAGTTGTTATATTAAATTTCTATATCCTTAGCTAAAAGTAAACTTCCTATAATTCCTGCATTATCTTCAAGTACTGGTGGCACTATAAATTCTTCAAGATTAGGCATTTCAACATACTCTGACATAAGTTTTTTTAATTCTCTTCTTATTAAAGGAAATACTTGTCTTTGCTTCATAACTCCACCACCTAAGATTATACGTTCAGGACTCAATATTAAAACATAACTCATTATTGCTTGGGCAATATAGTAAGCCTCTATTTCCCATGCTTTTTCATTTTTCTCTAATTCATATGCTTTCACTTTATATCTTTCTTCAATAGCTGGTCCAGCCGCCATACCTTCAAAACAATTTTTATGATATGGACATTTGCCTTCATAATTATCTTCCTCATGTCTTCTAACTAAAATATGTCCCATTTCTGGATGGCTAAAACCTTCTAATATTTTACTATTTACTACTGCTCCGCCACCTATTCCAGTTCCAATAGTTAAATAAATACAACTGTTTAAACCTAGTGCTCCACCCTTTTTAAGTTCTCCATAAGCTGCTGCATTTACATCTGTTGTCCATGCAATTGGAATATTATATTTTTCTTTTATTGCACCTACAAAATTATAATTATTCCATCCTTTTTTAGGAGTACTTGTTATATAACCATAGGTTTTAGAATTTTTATTTATATCTATTGGTCCAAAAGAACCTATTCCTATTGAACATATCTTATATTTATCAAAAAATTCAAAAACTTCTTTCATTGTTTCTTCTGGAACTGTTGTTTTTATACTTACTCTCTCTAAGATATTTAAGTTTTCATCACTTACTGCACAAACAAATTTTGTTCCTCCAGCTTCTATTCCTCCATATAGCATAATAATGCCCTCCCTTAGTTTTATTAATTCCTATATTATAATATAGAAATGTGTAATTGGAAATATTTTGATTAATTCATTTTAAGATGATATAATCCTATTAACTTTTATAATATTAACAGTATAACTAAGATTACATTGTTTATTTTTGTCTATGGTAATCATATACGGCTTCTCTTCAAAATACTTACTATCATCCGTCATAGCTGGTAGCCCATGCCAGGGTTCTAAACAAATAAAAGGCGCTCTCTTTTTAGGAAAGGTCCATAACGTTAATACAGGAAATCCCTCAAAACAAAATCTAACTCCATGATTTCTTTTATTATGTTTAAGAACAACTGAATGTGATTGTATTTTATCTAAAATTATTGCACCTCTATCAAAAATTTCATAATTTAGCGGTAACACATTGGTATTGTTAATATATGGAATGGATTCCTCTTTGCTAAAAGCCTCATCATTAGGAGGAATCATCGCTTCGTTTGTAATTCTTTTATCAAAAAGTATTGAATACTCATCAAAACTTTCATCATTATTCAAAGGCACTTTAAATCCAACATGGCCACCTATGCAAAAACTTATTGGCTTATCATCTATATTCTTTATACAATAAGATGTTTTAAATCCATACTCAATTAATTCATGCTTAATATATAATTCAAATTCATAAGGGTAAAATTTACGTGTATCATCATTACTTCTAAGTAAAAACAATACAAAATTGCTTCCCTTTTCAGCAACTAAGAAATCACTATTACGAGCAAACCCATGTTTATTAATACTAAACTTTTGTCCATCAATAATAGTGGTATTATCTTTCAAAGCCCCTATTATTGGAAAAAGATGTGGTGAGCGCCCTACCCAATATTTTTCATCTCCATTCCATAAATACTCTAATCCACTTTCGTCCTTATAAGAAATTAATTCTCCTCCAAATGTATCAGCAATTGCAGTAAATTCATTTAATTTTAGTTCAATTAACATAAAAACTACTCCCTATTAGCGAAAAAATACTTTATCAGAATTTCAAACCAGCTTATGCCATGAGCCTTTAACCCTTTAAGATTAAAATGAGCACTATTATTAATTCTATTATCTCCCAAAATATTATCTGTGTTAGGTCCCAATAAAACATCTTTATCATTACAACAATTTCTTTGAGCCTCCAAAATAGCTTTCTTATCTATATTTTCTGCTTTTGGATGATAAGATGCATTGGCTATTACCCAAGGAATATTTAATTCAGTATCTCTACGGCTTCTATATATTAAACTCTTTAATAATACTTCATATTCTTCTCTAGTAGTCTTATTAACAGCATCAGTTTCTCCTTGATGCCACAGCACAGCTCTTGCTCCATTTTCCTTTATTGTATTTAGTGCATTAATTATTCTTTCATATTTAATAGTTCCTTCTCCGAATTCCTTAATTCCAGCCCCTCCCCATCCTGTTGCTAAAAAGCCTATTGGCATATCTAACTCTTTGGCTAGGGCTGATCCTAAAGTCGGCCAAATTGAGCCTCCATTCCCCATATCTACTTCCGGTCCAATTTCACACGGTTGAGGGTCCTTACATTTAATCCATTTGTTGATTTGTGTATTCCAAGATAATACTCTATTATCATTACTTTCAGTTAATACTTCTCCAAAATTCAGGGAATTTGATTGGCCACCTGTGATAAAAATCTCTCCTACGCCTACATTTTCAATGAAGTCCTCTTCAACAACATTCCCACCTTCGTCAAAGGCCTTCATTCTAACTTTATACCATCCAGTGCATGGTAATTCTATTTTCACAGCTCCTCTACCATAATATAATTCTAAATTAATCCATGGAGTTTCAACATCTTTACCAGTTGCCTTAACTTTAATTGCTACAACAGGTCTTGTATAAATAATTTCAATAGGTATAATTGCTTTATTTTCATTATTTCTTTGATAAATACAAGGACTTAATGGTTTATTTATTATTGTACAACGTGGTTGCATTAATATCCCTCCTTAAAAAGACCATATCAGGAAGTAATTATAATCTTCTTAATATGATCCTTTCATTTAATTCTATTTATACCTTAATCTTCTCTCCCTTTTTAGCAAATATAAATATTCCTATTACTATAAGGATACTTGCTATATACGGTAGTTTAGATGATGCATCCCCTGTATTCGGTAGATATCCAATCTCATTTGATTCTTCAATAGGATTAGTAGGCTTCTCAGCTGGATTTGTAGACCCTTCGTCTGGATTTTCAGGCTGTTCACTTGGATCTGTAGTTCCTTCTCCTGGATTTTCAGGCTGTTCACCTGGATCTGTAGGTTGAACTTCTATTACAACTGAAGTATGAGCAATCCTTGAACTAGGAATTGATCCTGTACCCGTAGTACTTCCTGCTGTATAATACATGTGTAATATATTATCTTCCTCATAAAACCAAGCATCTGATGCTTTATTTGAATCAGGTTCTTCTAAAATTGAATCATAAAGTGTACCAATTCTCTGTACAGCCCTAAAATCATCACTTATAGATTCAATCTCTATATCTCCATTTGAATTATGAAATACAATATATTTATTATTATCCCATATCAGCAACCTTGGTGATGCAATATTACCTTTATCCTTATCTATTGGCGTGATTAATGCCTCTTCATTTACTTCCCAATCTTCTCCATTCTGAGAAGTTGCATAGTTAACTTGTCTTTTACCTCCAACATTACCTGTTAGTAACATTGTATATCTATTTCCATTATCAGCTATCTCATTATTATAAACACTTACCTGATAAGCTTGACTGCTCTTTCCGTTAAAATCACTTAAATTTATAACTTTCTTTTTAAAATTAAAGTTAATACCGTCTTTGGAGGTAGCTAACATTACTGAATTCTTAGCTTGACTATAATACATATTAAGTTCACTAGATTCATTATTCCATATTGGAGCTGCACCTGTAACATCTCCTTTAGAATCTCCACTTAAAGTGCTTGTTATAATTGGTGCTCCGTAATTATATGGAGTCCATGGTCCTTCTGGACTTGGAGCTGTAGCTAAAGCAATTCCGCCACTTCCACTAACATAGCTAAAATACATATAATAATTATCAATAGGACTTTCAAAATAATCTTTTGCTTTAATTACTGAAGGAAGTTGAATGTTTGATCCTGTTCCTTTAGTTAGTTCATCACTATTTAATATTGTTTCTCCAGCTTTAAATTCAGGTAACTCTATATTTTCAAAAATTCCTATGGTTACTATATCACTAGTTATACTTTTGCCATTATAAGTTGCAGTAACTGATAGTTCTACTGTTCCTGGTGCCGATGCAATTAAATTACCATTTTCAGACTTTAGTAAGTTTTCATTACTACTATTAAATTTAATTTCTATATTCTTTAAATCTGATATTCTATTATCCTTTAATAATACTTCAACCTGTGGTTCTACACTTTCACCAACTATTAAATTGGGCTTATTAATTTTAAGAAAAACATATTTAATTTCATTTTTCTCTTCATCACTTAATTCTTTTGCATGAATTATATTGGCATGAAGACGTTTTCCACCCTCATAAAACATATGCCAAACACCTTCATCATCTTGTATAAATACAGGAGCACCAGATCTTGCGTAGTCTGGATAACTATCTGATGAGTCATAAAATACACCCCAATGGATTTCTTTATCTAGACTCTCTCCAACTTCCACTGAATACATGTTTCCTGTACTTCCATGACACATTATATAATATCTGCCTTCCCATTCCATAAAATATGCTCCAGATATATTTCCAGCATAATTCATATTTGGGTCACTATCTGGCGATACCAATGCTTCCTTTACAGGAGTCCAATCTATTCCATCCTTCGAATGAGCATAATAGATTTTTCTCATATTGGCAGTGTTATTTATCATAATTGTCATTATATATTTATTATCTAGTCCAGGAATTTCATGCTCTACTACACGTGCATAGCTTGATTCTGTCAGACCTTTACCTGTTGGTGAGAAATCATTAGCTCTAACACATTCACCACCATATGTCCAATTTACTAAATCATCTGATGTAGCATATCTTGTTACATTATTTTCTCCATGGAAGTACATAAAGTACTTATTATACGTAGAATTCCACATTACATCTGGAGATGAAACATGTGTTACATTATAATAGTAATTCCCATTCTCACTTTCCCAACTATTGGATATTAAAGGATTACTGCCATATTCAGTCCATGGTCCATCTAAAGTTGGTGCTGTTGCTAAACATATTCCAGCTGGAGCATCATGTGGTGCATAGAACATATAATAACGATCAATTGAATTTTCTATTGGATGAACCTTTGTATCTACAATTGAAGGAAAATTAAATTCCTTTGTTGGATTATACTTATAATCATCAATTTTTATGATTTCATCTATTGAATAGAAGGTAGGAAAAACTGGTGCCTCCAAGTTTTCAGTAATTATATATTGATCAGAATTTCTTGAAATATTATCAAATTTAACTTGTACATAGTATGTCCCTATTTTAAGAGAAGCTGGCAAAATTAAATTTATCTCACCTTGATTATTTATAATAGTACCTTCATTTCTTATGCCACTAACAGGTATATTTTTTGAATCTACCAATAAAGCTTCAAAAACTGTGCCATCATCAACTAAATTTGTTTTAATTGATGTTCTTATAGTGTTTTCACTTCCCTCTTTATGAGTGTAAGATGAAAGTGTTACTTCTGATATTTCTTTTCGTTTCTCAGGTAGAATAGTACCATTCCCTATTTGTACTGACTTAACATCTAGATTGCAAAGATTTCCTACATCTGCACCTAATCTTACCAAGTCTCCGTCCTTCATTTTAGCAGCATCTATCTTTTCGAATACCTTATTATCATCAATATACAAATCGAAACTTCTATTTCCAGTAGTTTTATCACGTTCTCCAATTAGGAATGTATATTCGTGCCACATAGTCGTATCTATATGGTCTTATGTCAATATCTTGGACACAAAAAGTCAAACTTT
>JAQCTH010000038.1:7399-36711 GCA_027686065.1 Clostridiaceae bacterium AF10-41 | reverse complement strand
GACATTTTTTATTTGTCTATCTTATAGGGTACATTTTACAAAATTGAATATATGGTATTTTTTAGTGTACAATTTATTTAGTTCACAGTTTTCCAATTAAACTAACAAGTGGCAGGAAAATAAATAGGTAACAGGTAACAAGTGTGAATTATAATTAAAAATTAAAATGTAAAAATAGTATTTAAAAATACGAAGGGAATGATATTATTGAGAAAAATATTTCTAATTATATCAAATTGTCTGGTCAGGAGTTTATGATTTGAAAAATAAGCAAATTTGGAGAGTAGAAGGCAACCCTGGCGGTAAAAAATCTAAGGAAGATACACGGTTTAAAATAATTTAATTAATTTAGTAGAAATATGGAGTGTGATATCATGAATATTAATCTCATGGATAGAAAAATGCTTAAAATACTCTGTGCAAAGTCTGTATGTATGAGCTTGGGCGACAATTTGCACAGAGATAAATATTTAGTCGCTTTCAATAAATAAATTAATATATCTACAGGCTTTGTTTCCTTAATTAAATAATAGGTTTAAGGAAGTGAGCTTTATGAAATATGTAAGAAGTGATAGAATACTACCAGATGATTTAGTTAAAGAAATTCAAAAGTATATTCAAGGGCAATATATATATGTCCCTTCCCCTCCTGAAAAGAGAAAAAGATGGGGTGAAAAATCTAAAAGTAGAGATTATATAAAAGCTAGAAATGCAAAGATATTAAAGCAATATATAGGTGGAAAATCAATTAGCAATTTAGCTGAAGAATTCTTCCTTTCAGATAGTAGTATTAAGAAAATTGTATATAAAAAGAATAAATAGGTTAAAGCTACCACTCTTTTATGGGTGGTAGTTTTTATGTAAAAAATGATATAGAAATGATTAATCTCTTTCTAAAAAAATATAGAAGCTTTAGAATTATATTGAAGATGAAATTCATTTTAAAAATGAATTTGTAGATTTTTTTGTAAAGATTACAATAAAAGGAGAGAGTAAAAATGAATAAAAAAATATCATTAATTCATTCTAATAATTTAGCTTCAGTAGATTATGCTTATGCTGGACGTATCCCTTCAGGAATGGACATATTATTTTTAGCGGGGTCATGCCCTATTAATAGAGATGGGGAAGTACCTCATTTGAATGATTATGAGCTTCAGGCAAAACTCTGTGTAGAAAATTTGAAAGAAGCACTGAAAGACTGTGGTGCCAATTTAGAAGATGTTGTATATACTAGAGTTATTGTAGCATCCCAAAATCAAGCAGATTTGGTAACTGCATGGGATGCAATAAGAAAAGAGTTTGGTAATCATGATGTTCCAAGCACTTTATCTGGAGTTACAGTATTAGGATATGCAAATCAATTGGTAGAAATTGAAGCAGTAGCAGCAGTAGAAAATAGTAAGAAATGATAGTAAATATATAAATGAAGATTTTATTTATAGTTTAAGTTATTGATATAATAATCGATAAATCTAATAAAAGATGGTTTAAATATGGGGAAAATGAGAGTGTATTGGAGGAATCAAATATGAATGGTTTAGAGATTATTGATATCATTGAGAAGTCTGACAGATTACCAGTAATGAGTAGTGAAATAACTAATATAATAAATATGATTAGTGATTATGATACCATAAACATAGAAGATCTTGCGGAGAAAATAGCAAGTTGTGGTAATCTTAGAGAATCATTATTAAGCAATGTCAATTCTGGGTATTTTAGATTAGCAAGAAAAATAGAGTCTTTATCAGATGCAATAGTATATTTAGGAATGGAGACTGTTGAAAGGTTAATAATAGCATATTTAATAAAGTATTTAATTCCTAATGATATGGGAAGATCAAAGGAGCTAAATAGGGAAAAGTATTGGAAACATTGTCTAGGTACTTCAATTTCAGCTACATTATTGGCTGAAAAGATAGGTAAAAAAGATAAATATAAATATTTTGCTTATGGATTGATTCATGATTTAGGAGTAGCATTACTTGATATATGTGTTCCACATATAGTTGATGAAGTTGTAATAGCGCAACAAAAGGGAATTCATCAAATAATAGCAGAAAGATTAGTAATGAAGGGAGCTACACATGAGCAATTTGGGCAATGGCAATGTGAAAGATGGGGACTACCTGAAGATATTAAAGAAATTGTATCACATCATCATACACCTTTAATGGCTAAAAATTATAAAGAAGAAGTTTATATTCTTTGCATAGCAGATTCAATTAGTTCTTTATATTATGAAAGACTATTATGTTTGAATACTAAATATGTATTAAATAAAAGTGTTATGAAGCAGATGGGAATAACTGAAGAAGATATTGAAGAAATAACTAAAGTATTACCAATGAAGGTTGAAGAAGCAAATAAACAACTTAATTTCAATTTATTTCAGCAATAAAATAAAAATTTTTATCTTAAGGGGGCTCTACTAAGAGCTCCTTTAATTTATTTCCAAATTTCTGGACCTCTGGGGTCCAAAAATTTGGACCCCAGAGGTCCAGAAATTTGAAGCTAAAAAAATCCAATTTTATTAAAAAAGTCCAAGCTTTACGTAATATTTCAGTTATTTCAAAAAGGAAATCTAAAAATATTAAAAACTTACATAAAGATATTTCTAAATTAAATTAATGATCATGTGATAATATAAATACGTAGAGTGTAAAGCATTACAAAAGAAAGCAACATATAAGTATTTGCATTGATTTTAGAAAAAGTTATATAAATGTAAACTATATATGTTAGAGATTAAATACTAATAAAATATTATATATGTAATTTAATATGGAGGGGTTTAAATGAAAATCAAAAAATTAGCATCGATTTTATTGGCAGCAACGTTAAGCTTAGGTCTAGTAGCTTGTGGAAGTAATGGTGGAAGTACAGGCAAGAAGGATGAAGATAGCAAAAGCAAGAAAATAACAATATGGGCATGGGATGAAGCTTTCAACATAGTAGCAGCAAATAAAGCTAAAGAAATATACAAGAAAGAAAATCCAGATGCAGAAATTGAAGTTGTTACAATGGCTCAAGACGATATTGTAGCTAAATTAAATACAAGTTTATCCTCAGGATCATATGAAGGACTTCCTAATGTTGTATTAATTGAAGATTATAAGATTCAAGGATATCTAACAGCATACAAGGATGAGTTTGCAGACTTATCATCAGTAGCTAAAAAAGATGACTTTGCAGAATATAAAACAGGTGTAAATTATATTGACGGTAAATTATATGGAGTACCTTTTGATAGTGGAGTAGCAGCAACTTTTTATAGAACAGATTTAATAGAGAAGGCTGGATACACTAAAGAAGATATGCAAAACTTAACTTGGGAAAAATACATTGAAATAGGTAAGGCTGTAAAAGAAAAAACTGGAGTTGCAATGTGTACATTAGATCCTAGTGATATAGGACAAATTAGAATGATGTTACAAAGTGCAGGAGCATGGTACACAGATGCTGATGGAAAAGTTTCAATTGCAGACAATCAAGCATTAAAGGATTCTATAAAAGTATATAATGAATTAGTAAAATCAGGAATAACAAAGCAAACAGCAGATTGGGATCAATTTGTAGGCGCATTTAATAATGGCGAAGTTGCATCAGTAGTTACTGGTTGTTGGATTGGACCTTCAATTAAAAAGGCTGAAGATCAAAGTGGAAAATGGGCTATAGCACCATTCCCTAAAATGGCAAGCAACTCTAAATCTGTTAATGCATCTTCAATAGGAGGAGCAGGTTGGTATGTTCTTAAAAATGTTGGAAATACAGATATGGCAAAAGATTTCCTAGGAAAAACATTTGCTTCAAATGCAGATTTAATGAACGATTTAGCAGATTCTATAACTTTAGTTAGTACTCTAAATAAAGCAGCGCAAGCTTCAAATTATTCAAAACCAAATGAATTCTTTGGTGGACAAGAAATATTTGCAGATTTTGCAGAGTGGACAGGTAAAGTACCTTCAGTAAACTATGGTTTACACACTTATGCTATAGAAGATATTATGACTGAAGCTGTTCAAGCTATAGTTAATGGAGCAGATATTGACTCAACATTAAAAACTTTCCAAGGTCAAATTGAATCAGCAGTAGCACAATAAGGATAAGAGATAAATATTATATTCCTTGCGACCTCGCAGGCTCCAAGTCACCAGAATATAATATATATCATCACAGACTTAATAAAAATAGGTAATTAGTCTATAAATTCATAAATAATAAAAAATAGCCATTTATTAAAGGATAATTAGTAAATGGCTATTTCTTGTATAGGGGGAGTACACTTGAAGAGGAGTAATAACAATAGAAGTATAAACTATAAATTAGATCGAAAAGCGTGGTTATTTGTTATACCAAGTATCATACTAGTAACTGTATTTGTGTTTTATCCAATGATACAAGCCTTTATAACATCATTACAAAGTGGAATGGGTAATAATTTAAGCTTTGTTGGTATAGATAATTATAAAAGAATGCTTACAGATTCAACATTTAAAAAAGCATTATTTAATACGGTATTATATTTAGTGATTCAAGTACCAATCATGATTATTTTAGCTCTTGTAATATCAGCTCTATTAAATGATAAAAAATTAAAAGCAAGAGGATTTTTCAGAACAGCAATATTTCTTCCATGTGTTACATCACTTGTAGCATACTCAATTATATTTAAAAGTTTATTTGCAACAGATGGATTTGTGAATGCATTTTTAATGAAAATTAGCATGATATCACAACCAATTGCATGGATTACTCATCCTATATGGGCTAAACTATTAATCATAATAGCAATAACATGGAGATGGACAGGTTACAATATGGTCTTTTATTTAGCAGGAATGCAATCAATTGATGATTCAATATATGAAGCAGCTGAAATTGATGGAGCAAATGCTTTTATGAGATTTAAATGTATAACACTTCCATTATTAAAGCCTATTATCTTGTTTACAACAATAAACTCAACAATAGGAACATTACAATTATTTGATGAAACTGTGAATATAACTAATGGAGGCCCAGCAAATGCAACAATAACTATTTCACAATATATATATAACTTATTATTTAAATATTCGCCAAACTTTGGATATGCAGCAGCAATTTCATATGTAATAGTTCTTATAATAGTAATACTATCATTTATTCAATTAAAAGCAGGAGGAGATAAAGATGAGTAAAAAAAGTGGAAAAAGCAGAGTAATAAATTTTTTGAAATATTCATTTTTAACTATTTTATCTTTTGTATCAATTTTCCCATTTATTTGGATGATTATAGCTACAACTAATAAATCAGTTGATGTAACAAGAGGAACTTTAATACCAGGAAGCTATTTCTTTGAAAATTTAAAAAGTCTTTTAGGATCAGATCTTAAGTATATGACAGCATTTAAGAATTCATTAATAATTGCAGTTCTTACAACAGTCTTAGCCATGATAGTTTCTTCACTAGCAGGATATGCATTTGAAGTATATAAAACTAAAACTAGAGATAAAGTATTTAATTTTATATTACTATCTATGATGGTACCTTTTGCAGCTTTAATAGTTCCTTTATTTAGATTATTTAGCAAGCTTAATAATGTGCCAGGACTAAAAACAATATCATTAAATACTCATGGAGCAGTAATTATTATTTCAATTGCAACAGCATTTTTGATATTTTTCTTTAGGCAAAATACAAAGACTTTTCCAAAGGATTTAATAGAAGCAGCAAGAATAGACGGTCTTGGAGAATTTGCTATATTCTTTAGAATTTACATGCCAACTATGAAATCAACTTATGCAGCAGCAACAATAGTTACATTTATGGCTAGTTGGAATAATTATTTATGGCCACTTATAGCTTTACAATCACCAGATAAAAGAACTTTACCACTTGTTATATCAGCTTTAGGATCATCATATACCCCAGACTATGGGATGATTATGACTGCAGTTGTAATTGCAACACTTCCTACAGCATTAATATTCTTCTTAATGCAAAAGCATTTTGTTGCTGGTATGACAGGTTCTGTAAAGGGATAAAATTACCAATTTTCTGGACCTCAGGGGTCCAATAAATTGGTCCCCTGAGGTCCAGAAAATACCAAAATACTAATATAAAGAGGAGTGTATAGAGATTTATGTTAAATTCAATAAACACACAAAATCAAAAGAATAAGACTAATGAACCTAGTTTAGCTTGGCTATCGAATCCAGAAATTTTTAGAGTTAATAGAATAGATGCTCATTCAGACCATTTGTTTTATGAGAATAGAGAAGATTTAGCATTAGGCTATAATATGCCTCTTAAGCAAAGTTTAAATGGAAAATGGAGATTTTCTTATGCAGTTAATCCAAGAAGTAGAATAAAGGATTTCTATAAGGAAGATTATGACTGCAGTGGATTTGATTTTATAAAAGTCCCAGGACATATTCAAATGCAAGGATATGACAAGTGCCAATATATAAATACAATGTATCCATGGGATGGAGTAGAAGAACTTAGGCCTCCACACATATCAGAGGATTATAATCCAGTAGGAAGTTATGTTAATTTCTTTGAAGTAAAAGATGAACTTAAGAATAAAAGAATATATATATCCTTCCAAGGAGTTGAAACAGCATTTTATGTTTGGCTAAATGGAAGTTTTGTAGGGTATAGTGAAGATACTTTTACTCCATCAGAATTTGAATTAACAGAATATCTTAAAGATGGAGAAAATAAACTTGCAGTTGAAGTATATAAAAGAAGTAGTGCAAGCTGGATAGAGGATCAAGATTTTTGGAGATTTTCAGGAATATTTAGAGATGTATATTTATATGCAGTTCCAGAATTTCATGTAAAGGATTTATTTGTAAAAGCTAACTTAGATGATAGCTATAATAATGGTAAACTAAAGGTTAATATGAATTTGGTAAAATTTACACCCATGGGGTCCAAAAATTTCCAAATAAAAGCTTATTTAAAGGATAGAGATGATAATTTAATTTGTAGCTTCGAAAATATTGATGTAAATGACAATCTAAATGAAACTAATATTACTTTTAGTGCAGATATAAGTGATATTAAATCCTGGAGTGCTGAAGATCCATATTTATATACTCTTTATATTGAACTTTTAGATAGTGAAGGAAATTTATTAGAAATAGTTCCACAAAACATTGGATTTAGAAGATTTGAAATGATAAATAGTATAATGCACTTAAATGGAAAGAGAATAGTATTTAAAGGCATAAATAGACATGAATTTAGCTCTGTTAATGGACGAGGGATAACAGAAGAGGATATGCTTTGGGATATAAAATTCTTAAAGCAAAATAATATAAATTCAGTAAGAACATCTCATTATCCAAATCAATCTTTATGGTATAAGCTTTGCGATGAATATGGTATTTATTTAATAGATGAAGCTAATTTAGAAAGTCATGGTTCATGGCAAAAGATGGGAGCTTGCGATCCAGAGTGGAATGTGCCAGGATCACTTCCAGAGTGGAGAGATGTTGTTGTTGATAGAGCAGAATCTATGCTTCAAAGAGATAAGAATCATCCATCAATTTTAATATGGTCTTGTGGTAATGAATCTTATGCAGGAAGTAATATTTTAGAAATGACAAAGTATTTCCATGAAAAAGACGATACAAGATTGGTTCATTATGAAGGCGTAGTTTGGAATAGAGATTTTGAAGAAATAACTGATATGGAAAGTAGAATGTATGCAAAACCAGCAGATATAGAAGAATATTTAAATAATAAGCCTAAAAAACCTTATATAAGCTGTGAATATATGCATGCTATGGGAAATTCCTGTGGAGGAATGAAGCTATATACAGATCTCGAAGATAAATATCCAATGTATCAAGGTGGATTTATATGGGATTATATAGATCAATCTATAGAAATAATTAAAGATGGAAAAAGAGTATTTACTTATGGCGGAGACTTTGATGATAGAGCAACAGATTACTGTTTCTGTACAGATGGAATTATTTATGCAGATAGGACAATATCTCCAAAGGTTCAAGAAGTTAAGAAGCTTTATGCAAATGTTAAACTTACTCCAGATAATAAAGGTGTAACAATAAAAAATGATAATTTATTTGTAAGTACAGGGTGTTATGATTTTGTTGTGTATATAGAAAAGGAAGGAAATAAAGTTTTTGAAAAGACAATAAAAATTGATGTTAAGGCAAGTGATGAAGAGTATATCAAAATAGATTATCCAGACATAAAAGAAAATGGAGAATATACTTATAATGTTTCTATGAGATTAAGTGAAGATACATTATGGGGAGAAAAGGGACATGAAGTTGCTTTTGGACAAGAAGTTTATAGCATAGTTAGCAATAATGATTGTATAATAGAAGACTTGAAAGCTGAAAGTAAAGCTTGCATAACAAGAGGATTGAAAATTGAAGGTAAAGCTTGTACAATTGTAGATAATGATAATGATAATGATAATGATATTGATAGTTATAGTGAGAATTATAGTAATAGCGGTGGGAATGATAGTAATACAAGCACAGTAGATAGTTCAAATACATTTAAAATAATACATGGTGATGTTAATATAGGGGTTACTGGTAAAAACTTTTCAATGATGTTCTCTAAACAAGAAGCTGGTTTAATATCTCTTGTATATGATGGAAAAGAATATATAACAAGGGTTCCAAGAACATCTTTCTTTAGAGCAGCAACAGATAATGATAAGGGAAATAATCATAATTTTAGGACAGCACAGTGGCAAATAGCAGGAATGCATCAGATATTAGTAGATTTTAAATATGTAGAAGAAAATGACAAGATAACTTTAACTTATAAATTTGAAATGCCAGTTAGTGTTAAAACTTTTAATACAGTGACTTATACAGTGACTCCAGATGGAAGATTAAAGGTTGATTTACACTATGAAGGCGTTGAAGGATTACCTGAATTACCTTTATTTTCTATGGATTTTAAGCTTAAAAAAGAATTAAGCAATTTTGAGTATTATGGATATGGGCCAGAAGAAAATTATATAGATCGTAATAATGGAGCAATGCTTGGAAGATTTAAAAATACAGCATTAAATAACTTATCCAAATATTTAATTCCACAAGAATGTGGAAATAGAACAGAAGTAAGATGGGTAAAAGTTACAAATAACAATGATGAAGGATTATGCTTTAAATATGTTGATAAGCCATTTGAGTTAAGCGTATTGCCATATAGTGCATATGAACTTGAAAATGCAATGCATATAGAAGAACTTCCACCTGTTAATTATACATGGGTACGTATAATTGCAAAACAAATGGGTGTAGGTGGAGACGATAGCTGGGGAGCTCCAGTGCATGATCAATATAAAGTTTCATCTAAAGAAGATATAAACTTAAGCTTTATTATATCAAAGAATTAAATTTTTAAACCCCAGGGGACCAATTAATTGGACCCCTGGGGTCCAAAAAATTCCAAAAAAGTATGGAAGGTTTTGAGGAGTGGTATTATGAAAAAAGGTTATTGTAAAGTTCTAATTGTAGAAGATGAATTTATTATGCGTCAAGGAATGAAGCATATGCTTGAGTGGGAAAGGGAAGGCTTTACAATAGTTGGAGAAGCAAGCAATGGGCAAGAAGCCTTGGAATCAATTGAAATTTTAAGACCAGATATTATAATTTGTGATATAGTTATGCCTATATTAAATGGTGTTGATTTTTCTAAAATGGTACAAAAGGATTATCCAGATTTACAAATCATTATTTTAAGCAGCTATGATAATTTTGAATATGTAAAAAGTACTCTTTTAAATGGAGCAGTGGATTATATTTTGAAGCCAACATTAAATCCAAATCAATTGTTAGCAACATTAAAAAAGGCTGTTGATAGAATTCCAGGTTTAGAATTGGTTAAAAATGAAGAAGTTTATTACAATAATTTAATTGAAAGATACTTACTTGGTTTTGATTCTAAATTAGATAGCAATAAATTTATAGATATATTTCCATATAGCTCTTTTAGAATATTTGGTATAAATTTAAAGCATGCTTGTGGAAGAAATAAAGATGATATAAAAAGAATAAAAACAGTAACCGAGAATTTTTACTTAAATAATAAGAGCTACAAATATCTAAGGATAATGATCAATGATGAAATCTTTCTAAATATAATTAATTATAAGATAAGCAAAGAAAATGAAATAGAAAAAAATATTGAAAAATATCTTGAAAAGAATATTATAAATAAGGAAAATGTTCTTTTTATAATTACGCCTAAGTTTGATAACATTTACAAGGTTAAAGAAGTTTACAATGAAAAATTTATACCATATTTGTCTCATAAGTTTTACCATAAAAATGATATATTATTAAACACAGAGAAATTAAAGACTACAGAAAAGTTAGAAAAATTTGATTCTAGTAGATATTCAAGCTATATAAAAAATAAGGAATTCAATTCAGCAATTAATATGATAGATGAGTATGTTAATTATGCTGTGAATTTGAAAATGGATGAATATAAGCTTAAGAATCTTGTGAAGAACTTGCTATATAATGTTCTGGTAACATTAGAAAATTATAAGATTGAAACTGAGGAACTAAGGCAAGGTTATTTTAAAAGAATAGATAATACTTCATATTCTCAAGATTTCACTAAAGAAATAGATAAAATAATATTAGAACTTAAAGATATTATTTCTAAAAGAGTTAGTATTGAAGAAGAAAAAATTAAGGAAATTTTAGAGTATATAAATGAGCATTACAATGAACCTCTTGAGTTAAGCGATATTTCAAGAGTATTTAATTTTAATTATTATTATTTATCATATTATTTCAACAATCATTGTAAAGAAGGTTTTTCAGAGTATTTAAATAGAATCAGAGTAGAAAAATCTTGTGATTTATTATTCCAAAACAAGTTTTATGTTTCAGAGATAAGTAATATGGTTGGATATTCAGATCATAGTTATTTTTGTAGGGTATTTAAAAAGATAACAGGATATACACCAAGCAATTACAGACGATTAAAATCAAGGGAGAGTGAAATGTAATGAAAAAGAAGCTGATAAAGAATAGTCTATTTGTTAAGATATTATGCGTTGTTGTTGCAGGAGTAATTTGTGTATCAGCTTCTATTAGTTACATTATAATTAATATATCTAAGAATATTTTTACAGATACATATAGTGATTCTCAAAAGAAAATATTTAAAGAAATAAATGATGAACTTTATGATTTTCATGGTGAACTAGTAAAAGTAATAAATTCTGTAAATTCGCACAGAGCATTTAGACTTTTTTTCACTACAAATGATTTATCAACAAAAGAAAATTTTTCAACTATATATAGTGTTAAAAATCAAATGAAATCAGCTTTATCAACTAACACTTATGATATGAGTGTCTTAGTAGTAGGATTAAATGAAAAATCTTATTTTAATCGATCAGAAATTTTAACTATGAGGCCAAAAGAAATATTGAATATGGATATTTCTAAGAAGGCATTAGAAAATAGTAAAACTATTATATATAACTATTTAGAAAAAGGTTTTACATCATCAACAAAGGATGAAGGAGTAATTGTCATAACAAAAGCTTTAAATTTGAAAGATGGGGAACCTTATGGAATTATATATTTTACAATAAAAGAAAAAGATTTTGAAAAATTCTATGATTATTTTACTTTAGAAATAAATGATATAGTTTTATTAAATGAAAATAATGAAGTCTTATCTTCAAATAAAAAAGAGAACATTGGACAAGTTCAACAATCATTTAGAAGAAATATAGATGAGTTAGTGGTATCAAAGGAACTTAGTAAGAGCTATAATAACAAAAAGAATACAATATTAATTCAAAGATTGCCATATTGCAATTTAACCATATGTGGAACAGTTGATAATTATAAAGCACTAGGAAAAATGTATGATGTAAGTAAAATAGTTTTGATTTGTGTTGTAATAACTTTAGGAATCTTAATAGGAATATTTGTAATTGTTAGGCAAATGACAAGGCCTTTATATTTGCTTACTGAAAAAATGTCTAATGTAAGAAATGGAAACTTTGATGAATATATAGAAGTAAAAGGACCAGGAGAAGTTAAAGAGCTTTCATCTACATTTAATTATATGATAAAGGACTTAAATAGATATGTTAATGAGCTTGTTAAAGTTCAAAAGGAAAAAAGAAAAGCAGAAATTCATGCTTTGCAAATGCAGATAAATCCACATTATATTTTTAATACATTATCAAGTATAAAATGGCTTATATGGCAAGGAAGTAATGAAAAATCAATATCAGCACTTGATTCATTTATTAGCTTACTTAGAAATACCATTAGTAAGACAGATGAGTTTATAACAGTAGAAGAAGAAATAGAAAATATAAGAAATTATGTTTTTATAAATAATATTAGATATGGAGATAGGATTAAGGTGGAATATTTTATAATGCCTGAATGTAATGGTTATTTAGTTCCTAAGCTAATATTGCAACCATTTATCGAAAATTCCTTCTTTCATGGCTTTCCATCTGACGAAGAAGGAAAAATTCAGGTGTTCATAAAAGAACAAGGGGAAGATATAAAAATAGAGATATATGATAATGGAGTTGGAATAGAAGAAGAAACTTTGGAAAAGGTTAAAGAAAAGAGAGAAACAAGAAATGCGCATTTTAGTGGAATAGGAGTAAATAATGTTGATAGCAGGATTAAACTTATTTACGGAAATGAATATGGAATAGAAATAAAAAGTAGGTTAAATAAAGGAACCACAGTGACAATTTTACTACCTATAAAAGAATAATTTCCAATTTTTTGGACCCCAGGGGTAATAGAGCTATTACCCCTGGGGTCCAAAAAATTGGAAATAAAATATTTTAAAAATACTCTTGTAAAGGTAATCAAAAGATGCTATATTATAAATATACAAAATATTGTACGTTAAATCGGGGGTGATGGGGTGGATGTTCATAATAAGCTTATGCAAAAGCTTGGAATAGCAATTACTTCTTTAGCAGTTGAATTTTTACCCTTAAATATAGGTGATAGAATAAAAACTGTGGCAGAACTTTCTGAAAGCTATGATACAGCAAGAGGAACAATACAATCTGCCTTAAAATTTTTAAAAGAGCATGGTGCAATAACTTTAGAATCAAGAGGACATTTAGGGACTTTTATTCAAGATATAGACTACATAAGGCTTTTAGAACTTACAGGTATAAAATCATTAGTAGGGGTTATGCCATTACCATATTCAAAAAGATATGAAGGCTTGGCAACTGGAATTTATAAATGTCTAAATAATAATGGAGTAAATACAAATCTTGCTTTTATGAGAGGATCTAACCATAGATTAAAGGCATTAGAAGATGGAAGATATGATTTTGCAGTAACTTCTAGGTTAACAGCAGATTATTATTTAGAAAATAGTAAGCAAATCCAAATAGTTAAAAGTTTCGGAGATTTTAGTTATGTTAATGAACACATAATAGTTGTTTCAAAGGAATTTAAAGGTGAATTTCAAAAAGGAACAAGAGTTGGAATAGATAATTCATCTATAGACCAATTTATGTTAACAAAAATATATTTTGATGAAATAGAAGTAGAATATATTCCTCTAAGCTACAGTCAATTTATGACAGCTATAAAGGAAAATAAAATAGATGCAGCAATTTGGAATCTAGATGATATTGAAGATAGAAAAGATGATATTAAATTTATTCCAATAAACAGAGAAAGTAAGAATATTAAAGATACAGAAGCAGTTATAATTGCTAACAGAAGAAATTCTATAGTTCCAGCACTTTTTTCTAGAGTATTAAATGTAGAAGATGTGAAGGAATATCAAAAATCAGTTATAGATAAGCTAATAATGCCTCAATATTAGGGGGCATTGTAAGCATCAAAATACAAAAAAATGTACATTGGAGGTTTGAAGATGGATTTAACATTAAGATTAAACATACTAAGAGACGCAGGACAATTATCACAAGATAACTATGACAAAGTTATAAAAGTTATAGAATACTTTGAAGCAAAAAGGGGAATAAAGCTTTTAGAAGAAAATTCAGCTATGTTCATAACTCATTTGTGCTCTGCTTTATCAAGAATTGAAAAGAATGACTTGGTAAATAAGCTAGAAGATGTGGTTGTACAATCTTTAAAGGAAGATAAAAATTATGAAAAAGCTGTATTGGTAGCTAAAGATTTAGAAAATATCTTAGGTGAAATTCCAGAATCAGAGTTTGATTTTATAGTAATGCATGTTTGTACTTTACTTTAATTAATAACTTAATATACAACAAAGATAAAAAAAATTAATAATAAATGAACTTAATACTAAAACTAATACAAAAGCTAATATTAAAACTTAAAAAAGAGAAATTTTTAAATATGGGAGGAATAAAAAATGAAAAGAATAGTAGTAGGCGGACAAATAGACAAACAAAGAGTAGCAGACATAATTGCAAAAGTAGCAGGAGACAAAGCAACAATTGAAATCAAAAGTGATATAGAAGCAGCAATGGCAATAAAAACAGGAACAGCAGATTTTTATTTAGGTGCATGTAACACTGGTGGTGGTGGCGCACTTGCAATGGCAATAGCATTACTTGGAATGAACCAATGTGCAACAGTATCTATGCCAGGAAATATTAGAAGCGAAGCAGAAATAAAAGCAGAAGTTGAAGCAGGAAAAAAAGCATATGGATTTACAGCACAACATGCAGAAGAAGTTATACCAGTAATACTTAAGTATTTATTATAGAAGTAAATATAAGTAAAGATAATTTGTAGAATATCTTTTATTTAAATATCTACAATTTATAAATGCAAATTAAGTAAATCATAAAAATTAATAAGTTTTCATTTAATTTTATTATAAAAAAATTTTAGGAGGTATTATTTATGCAATACGTAGTTGTAGCACTTTTAGGTGCACTAGCAGCAATATTAGCAAATGCAGGTATAGCTGTTTTCAATGATGGGTTTAGAGCCATAGTTCCAGAATACTTAGAAGGAAGAATGGACAAAAAGGCTTTAGCAGCGACATCTTTCGCAATTAGCTTTGGATTAGTTATAGGTTTTGGTATTCCAGTATCAATAGCTGCATCCATTATATTAATTCACAGTATATTATTAGGTACTGATATTATAGGTTCTTTCTGTCCAAGTGGCAAAAAAGGACTAGTTATATCAGGGGTAGTTGGAGCTCTTTATGGAGTAGGTATAGTTTATGGATTACAAGTTGTAGTTGATTTATTTGCAAAGCTACCAGTTAACTTCTTAGGTGCATTAGGACAAGTTGGAACTCCAATAACAGTTGCTTTTGCAGTATTCCCAGCACTAGTTGTTTCTTATCAATTTGGAATCAAAAAAGGTTTCCTTACAGGAATAATTGCTTTATTAGTAAGACAAATTACTGCAATTTATGGAACTTTTGCTGTAAATGGTGGTGCAGCTAAGATTAAATTAGATCAAGAAGGTATGGCATTACTTGCAGGTATGATAATCATGATAATTTTCGCAATGCAAGAAAAACCAGATCCAAATGCACCACAAATTGATTTAGCAGCAATTTTTGCAGAAAGAGTTAAGAAAATTAAAAAGAATTTACCTGTATTAGCATTAATGGGTGGATTAGTATCAGCAGCAACTAGCCTTAGTTTAGTAGCTGGAGATCCAATAAGCTTAAATCTTTTAGCAGAAGGAAAAACAACTGAAGCTGCAATGACAGCATTTGCAAGAGGTATAGGATTTATACCACTAGTTGCAACTACTGCAATTTCAACTGGAGTATATGCGCCAGCAGGTATGACATTTGTATTTGTTGTTGGATTCTTAATAGGAAACCCAATATTAGCATTTGTTGGAGGAGCATTAGTAATGGCTTTAGAAATCTACTTCTTAGATGGATTAGCTAAGCTTATGGATAAGTTCCCAGGAGTTAGAAAATGTGGAGATAACATAAGAACTGCAATGAGTAAAGTTTTAGAAGTAGCTTTATTAATAGGTGGTATGATGGCTGCACAAGCTATGGCACCAGGACTTGGATTATTCGTAGTAGTTGGATTATATGTATTAAACAAAACTTCAAAGAAACCAATAGTAGACATGGCAGTTGGTCCAGTAGGGGCAATAGCAGTTGGTATCTTAATAAACGTATTATACTTAGTTGGATTATATGTAGTACCTAAGTAGGAATTAGAAAAGTGAAAGAATGAAAGAGTTAAGGAAGTAACTCAGGCAAGCTGAGATTTAAAGAGTGAAAAAGTTAAGAAAACAACTCGGATAAGTGGAGTTGAGAAGTGAAAGAATAAACTCCTAAACTTTTTCACTCTTCACTCTTTCATTCTTTCCATTAAACAAAGGTGGTGTTTTTATGAATAAGGAAATTATTTATGCACATGAGCATATTACAATAGATTTATCTGGAGTAAAGAAGGATATAGATTGTTTTTTAAACAATAAGAAGCAAACTATTGAAGAATTTAAGGATTTAAAGGCTAAAGGAGTTTCTACAATTATAGACGTTACAAATAGAGGAATGGGTAGAAGTACTGAATATGTAGCAGAAGTAATTAATGAAACAGGAATTAATATTCTTCAATCCACTGGATATTATAAAGAACCATTTCTTCCAGAAGAAGTTTATAAAATAAATGAGAAAAAAATGGCCAAAATTTTAGTAGATGAAATAATAAATGGAATTGATGAAACATCAGTAAAGGCATCTGTTATAGGTGAAATAGGAACTAGTTTAAATAAGATAGAAGAGATGGAAAAGAAGGTTTTTGAAGCTTCATGTATGGCTCATCTTGAAACTGGAACTCCAATAATAACTCATACAACTCTTGGAAAATTAGGACTTGAGCAAATTGATATATTTAAAAATTTTAATGTGGATTTATCTAAGGTGACATTAAGTCATATAGATTTAAGTGGAGACTTAGAATATATGGTTAGACTTCTTGATACAGGAGTGAATATAGCGTTTGATACAATTGGGAAAAATAATTATCAACCAGATGAAAAAAGAGCAGAATGGTTAAAAGTGCTTTGTGAAAAAGGATATAGCAATCAAATAGTATTATCTATGGATATTACAAGAAAATCTCATTTTAAAGACAATGGTGGACTTGGGTATAGTTATTTAATAGATAACTTCTTGCCAAGATTATATGAAAAAGAAATTTCTAACAAGCATATAGAAAATATGTTAGTTAATAATATAAAAAATATATATAGACTAAAGTAGGAGGATAGCTTATGAGAACATACCCATTACATTCAATAGAGTTAGAGGAAGCAAAAAAGCTACAATTTAAAGTAATAGATACTATAACAAAGCATTTCGATGGGAGAGAAATCCTATCTTTAGGAGATTTAGGAGTTGTTAAAGGGCTAAATAAACCAACTTATACTAAAAAGGTAGAAAATGTTTTTGCAGAAGTATTTGATGCAGAAGCTGCAATTTTAGTAAGAGGAGCAGGAACAGGAGCAATAAGATGGGGATTAATTAGTTTCATGAAAAGTGGAGATACTATATTGGTTCATGATGCACCAATATATCCAACTTCAAAGGTTACAATTGAAACTATGGGACTTAATGTTGTAAAAGCTAACTTTAATAATTTAGACAATATAAAAGAAGTGATTTCAAAAAATCCAGAAATAAAAGGTGCATTAGTACAAAATACAAGACAAAAGATTGATGATTCTTATGATTTAGAAGAAGTTATAACTGCTATTAAAGAAGGTAATCCTAATATAAAAATAGTTACAGATGATAATTATGCAGCTTTAAAAGTAAAGAAAATAGGAAATCAATGTGGAGCTGACCTTGGAAGCTTTTCATCTTTTAAAGTATTAGGACCTGAAGGTGTAGGAGTATTAATAGGGAAGAAAGATCTTATAGATAAAGTTTACTCACTTAATTATTCAGGAGGAAGTCAAGTTCAAGGACATGAAGCAATGGAAGCTTTAAGAGGACTTGTTTATGCTCCAGTTGCATTAGCAATACAATCAGAAGTGAATGAAGAACTTGTAATTAGATTAAAGAGTGGAGAAGTTGAAGGCGTAAAAGATGCATTTCTTGCAAATGCTCAATCTAAGGTTTTATTAGTTGAGTTAAATGAAGATATAGCAGAAGATGTGCTGGAGTTAACTACAAAATATGGAGCAGCATCACATCCTGTGGGGTCAGAATCAAAATATGAATTTGTTCCTATGATGTATAGAGTTTCAGGAACTTTTAGAGAAGCAGATCCTACTTTAGAGAAAAGAATGATAAGAGTAAATCCAATGAGAAGTGGTGCAGACACCATAATAAGAATTTTAAAAAGCGCAATTGATGACGTTAAAAGAGAAGCAAAGTAAGGGGGAGTAAAGATGTTTCTTGAAAAAACAATAAATAGAAACAGAAAGTTGGTTCAAGCTGCATTTAAGCTCCATAAAGAAGGATTAATAATGCCAGATACTTATTTAATCGACTTAGATACTTTAATAGAAAATGCAAAAAAGATTAAAGAAGAAGCAGATAAATACGGTATAAAGCTTTATTTTATGAGTAAACAAATAGGCAGAAATCCACTTGTTTGCAAGGAATTTATGAAACTTGGCTATGATGGAGCTGTAGTAGTGGATTTTAAAGAAGCTGAAGTTATGATTGACAATAATATAAAAATAGGTCATGTTGGACACCTAGTTCAAATTCCTAAAACTTTAATTGAAAAGGTAGTTAAGTCTAGACCAGATTACATTACAGTTTATTCAATTGAAAAAGCAAAAGAAATAAATGAAATTTGCTCAAAACTTGGACTAAAGCAAAATATAATGCTTAGAGTTTTAGATGAAAGTGATAATTTATATTCAGGGCAATATGGCGGATTTAAATTAAATGAACTTAAAAGTATAGGAGAAGAATTAACTAAGCTTAAAAATTTAAACTTAGCGGGAGTAACTTCATTTCCATGCTTCTTATTTAATGAAGAAAGCAATGAAATTAAAAGAACAAATAATATAGATACAATTAAGAAGGCTAAAGAAATATTAGAAAAAGAATTTAATATAAAAATAGATCAATTAAATATGCCTTCAGCTACTTGTGTTAATTCTATTGAAAAGATATATAGAGAAGGCGGAACTCATGGAGAACCTGGACATGGTTTAACAGGAAGTACACCATATCATAAATTTAATGATGGAGATGAACTTCCAGCAATGGTTTATGTAAGTGAAGTATCACATAACTTGCAAGATAAAGCTTATTGTTATGGAGGAGGTCATTATAGAAGATCTCATATGGAAAATGCTTTGGTTGGTCAAGATTTAGAAAATTCAAAGATTATAGAAGTTATTCCACCAACAGATGAGAGTATAGATTACCATTTTGAATTATCAGAAAACTGCAAGGTATCAGATACAGTAGTTATGGCATTTAGAACTCAAATCTTTGTTACAAGAAGCAATGTGGCAATAGTTAAAGGAATAAAGAGTGGTAATCCAGAAATAGTTGGAATTTATGACTCACAAGGAAGAGAAGTTAATTGATAGTTGTAAAAAAATGCAAAGCATTTTTCAGTTCACAGTTCACAAGGCACAGTGCACAGTTGTTTTGATTTTATAGGTAACAGGTATAAGGTAACAAGTACTAAATGTAAACTGTGAACTGTGAATTGTGCACTGTGAACTATATAAAATTGAATAAATAATTAGAGGAAAAGAAATGGATGCTGGGGATGGAAGTAGTATAGCCCTGTGCTGAAGTTTCTTTTAATTATAATCAGAAAAAAATGAAGGAATTGATGAGATAATTTGGCCAAGACTAACTATAGAAGTAGAAATTTAATTAATTAAATATATAATAATCAACAGTAGCAAATCATATCAAGGTTATTATGTATAGTTATAAATTAAAATAACTTTGAACTGTAAACTGACAAATAACTGTGCACTGTGAACTAAGAATTGTGAACCGAAAAATAACTGTGAATTGTGAACCGTGAACTGTGCACTGAAAAAGAAGGAGGAAGTAATATGGGAAAATTTATTGTAATTGTACTCGATGGTTTTGGAATTGGAGAAATGGATGATGTTAGAGAAACAAGACCTCAGGATATAAATTCAAATACTTGTCTTCATATATTAGAAAGAAGAAAAGATGTAATTATGCCAAATCTTGAAAGGTTAGGTCTTATAAATATATTAGGAACAGAAATAAACGGAATGAAGGAAAATCCTCATGCAACTTTTGGAAAGGCAAAGTTAACTCATTTTGGAGCAGATACTTTTTTTGGACATCAAGAGATAATGGGAACAAAACCAAAGATGCCATTTAGAGAGCCTATTAAAAACAAAATAGAAGCTATATATAATGCTATTAAGGAAGCTGGATATAAAGTTAGATATAAGCAAGGAAAAAAAGAAAGGTACTTAGTAGTAGAAGAAGCACTTACAGTTGCAGATAATATAGAATGCGATTTAGGTCAAGCCTTTAATATAACTTCAGCTCTAGATTTAATACCATTTAGCAAGGTGTTGGAAATTGGACATATAGTTAGATCTATTGCAACAGTTCCTAGAGTTATAACTTTTGGAGGAAGAGAAATAACTTTAGAAGATATATTAAATTCAGAAGAAGAAAAAGATGGTGGGTATATAGGAATTAATGCACCAAAATCAGGAGTTTATAATAAGGGTTACGAATGTATTCATCTTGGATATGGAGTTAACCCAAAAAATCAAGTTTCAACAATACTATCAGAAGAAAATGTACCAGTTTACTTATTAGGAAAAGTAGCAGATGTAGTTATAAATGAAAAAGGCACAAGTATTCCTATGGTAGATACTGAAAAGGTGTTGAAAAGAACAATAGAAATATCAAAAGAAGTAGACGACGGATTCATATGCTGTAATGTACAAGAAACAGATCTATCAGGTCATGCAGAAAATGTTGATAGATATGCAGAAAAGCTTCTTATAGCAGATAAACTTATAGGTGAGCTTACTAAAACTTTAAAAAATGATGATATATTATTAGTAATGGCTGACCATGGAAATGATCCAACAATTGGTCATAGCAAGCATACAAGGGAAATGGTTCCCCTTATGATATATGGAGAAAATATAAAAGAAGGAACAGTTGGAGTAAGAGAAACACTTTCAGATGTAGGAGCAACAGTTGCAGATTATTTCAAAGTAAAAGCTCCTGAAAATGGAAGTAGCTTTCTGGAAAAAATTTGGACCTCAGGGGTGTAATTTATGGAAAAAGGAACAAAAGTATATAAAGCTAGAATTTTAGCAGAACAAAATTTATATAAGTCTGTTATATCTATAAATAAGGCATCAGAAGAAGAAGCAAAAAATAAAGAAAAAGACTTTTTAACATTTGGAGTTAAAAATACTGTGGATATTCCAAAAAGTTTAGTGGATAAATTAAGAAAAGATTCTAAATATTTGTTGTTAACTGTTGATAAGATGTCTCATCTTGGTAGAAGTATAGATACTGATTTAATTAATCCCTTAACTTATAGGTGTATGACAGGTTCAAGTAGTGGAACTGCTATTAATATTTTAAAAGGAATTAATGATTTTGGAATAGGAACAGATGGTGGAGGTTCAGTTTTAGCTCCAGCACTTAGTACTAACTTATATTCATTTATAGGATCAGGAGTAGGATTAGTCACAGGAAAGGAAAGTTTATCCACAGATAGTATATCTTTTACAGGCGGTATTGGGATAATTTCTAAAAATTTTCCAACATTAAAAAATGTAGTTTTTGATATTTTGGATAAGGAAATTCAAAATGATAAAATAAGGAATAAAGAATGTAATGAAAATGATTCTGATGTATTAAATAAGAGGAAAAATATAAATGATACTAAATTAAGAATAGCAATTCCTAAGCACAACTCAATTATTTTGCCTGATGATATTGATATGAGAGTTGAGATAGATAAAGTGATTAGTAATCTAAATAAACATAAAGTCTTTGAGGAAAAGCAATTAAAAAATCAATTAGATAGTAAGAATAGCAATGTTCCTGAAGAAAAAGGCATAAAGCTTGAATTTATAGAATACTCATTTGATAACATATATGAAAGAAATATAGCTATAAAAGAAATAAAAAATATATTTGATAAGGATATTGCAGATATTATTTTAACCTATGAAGGACCAATAGATATTTATGGCTATGATGAAACTATCCAAAAAAGCTTTAAGGGAAAGGCTGAAAAGAAAATAACATCTAATGGGGGGAAGGGAATAGTTAAAGCAATAAATATGTGCAAATGTACAGGAATAACTATACCAGGAGATAAGCTTGCAAGTGGATTTGTTATTTGTGCAAAAGAAGGAATACAGGGATTAATTAATGCGTTTACTTTAGGACAAGCAATTGATGAATGTATAGAAAAGAATGAGATGTTTAATAGATATTTTATTAATAGAGAAAAGTTTATTGATAATATAGATTTAGATTAATATGGGAAAATTATTAATAATTAGTTATAAAAGATGTAATTTTTATTGCATCTTTTATTTTTTTGTTACATATGTTAACTTTGCGTTAATTTGGTGATAATTAAGTTATAATAGCATAGAAATTTAAGATTAATTTAAGGATTAGTATATAAAATGTTAGTGTTTAGAACAAAAGTTAAATTGAAAGATTGAAGGTGAGAAAATTATGGTATTTAGTTCATCAATGTTTATTTTTATATTTTTACCAGTAGTAGTATTGGTTTATTATATATCTTCAAAAAAAATAAGAAATAATATATTACTTATAGCTAGTTTATTTTTTTATGCTTGGGGAGGATTAAGTTACTTAAAGATATTAATTGTTTCGATTTTGGTAAATTATTTATTTGGAATATTAATAGATAAAGCTAAAGATAAGATAAATTTAAAAAGGTGTTTCTTGTTATTGGGAATAATTTTAAATCTATTATTATTATTTTATTATAAGTATTATGATTTTTTTGTAAGCAATGTTAATACCTTATTTAATTCTAGTTTATCAATAAAAAATATAGTGTTACCTATAGGAATTTCATTTTTCACATTTCAAGGAATGTCTTACATAATAGATATTTATAGAAATGATGCAAAGGTTAATAAAAATATTTTTTCAGTTGCACTATATATAGCATTATTCCCTCAATTAGTTGCAGGGCCAATTATAAAATATAAAGATATAAATAATCAAATTAACTTTAGAAAAGAATCAATTGAGTTTTTTAGCTATGGAATAAACAGATTTGTAGTAGGTTTATCAAAAAAGGTTATAATTTCAGATATTTTAGGTGCTATGGCAGACAATATATTTAATCTTTCTACTACAGGTATAGATATGACTACTGCATGGATAGGAGCAATTTGCTACACTTTCCAAATTTACTTTGACTTTTCAGGATATTCTGATATGGCTATAGGTCTTGGATACCTATTTGGATTTCAGTTTCCAGAAAACTTTAATTATCCATATATATCAAAATCTATAACTGAATTTTGGAGAAGATGGCATATATCATTATCAACATGGTTTAGGGAATATCTGTACATACCACTAGGAGGCAATAGAAAAGGAAATGTTTATTTCAATTTATTTATTGTATTTATAGTAACAGGACTTTGGCATGGGTCTTCTTGGAGCTTCATAGTTTGGGGATTATGGCATGGACTTTTTATGATTATTGAAAGATTAATAAGAAATAAAATGTGGTATAAAAAAACACCTTTATTTATAAAGTTATTTAGTACTATGATAATTATCATGGTAGGATGGGTACTTTTTAGAGCAAGTAGTTTAAAGGCAGCATTAGAATATTTAGCAATAATGGTTGGATTAATTAAATTTAATGATATGACATTTACATATCAATATTTTATAAATAAAAAATTTGTATTTTGGGTAATGATGGCTATTATTGGATCAACACCTATAATTAGCAACGTTTCTAAAAGATATAAAAATAATAAGTTATTTCAATTAATAAGTATGATTATAATATCTATATTATTTATAGTATCAATGATATTTATAATAAATTCTACATATAGTCCATTTATTTACTTCCAATTTTAAGAGAGGCATAAAATATGAAAAATACTAATAATGAAAATAAATTTATTGAAAACAATAAAATAGATAGTAGTTATATAAAAAGTGAATACACAAAAAAAATACATTTAGTTAAAATAGTGATATTTTTTATAATAATTTTAGTACCACTAGTAACTATAAATATTAAAGGCAATCAAATATCAAAAATAGATAATAGAATGTTAACAGAATTTAAAGATATAGTTAATACTGGAGGTATAGAAAATTATATAGATGATCGTATAGGATTTAGAACTGAAATGGTTAATATATATAATAAGGGGATGGACGTATTATTTAATGAAATGGTTCATCCAAGTTATCAGTATGGAGAAGATGAATATGTTTTTTCTAAAGTATCAGAAATTGGTTTTGATTCTAGATTTCAAGAAGTGTTTTCAGAGTTTATAAAGAACTTTGAAAATTATTGTAATGATAGGGGAATAAAATTTTTATATACTATTGAACCAAGCAAATCTACTGTATATGAAGAGTTTTTACCTAATGGATATAAATATGATAATATGAATTTGGATTATTTCTTAAGTCTTCTTGAAAGTAAAGAGGTTAGCTATCTTAATAATGTAGAAACTTTAAAAGTTGCAAAAGAAAACAATCAAGTTTTTGATAAAAAATATGATGCAGGGCATTGGAATGAAACTGGTGCTGTTATTGGAATATCAGCAATATTAGATAAACTAAATTTATTAGATAATAGGGTTGGAAATTTAGAGATACATAAATTTAATGCAGAAGAATATATAAATGCTACACTTCCAGTTTCATATTTTAAAATTAATGAAAAAACTATTCATTATAATTTAATTCAAGATAACTCAGTGTATATAGATGATTTTGAAGGAGAGATAAAAAGAGATTCAAACTATAGAAATTTTACTCATTACAAAAATAATGCAAATACAGAAGCACCAAGAATTTTGATTTTTGCAGGAAGCTACTTTAATGGTAAAGAAAAGTTTATTACAGAAAATTTTTCAGAAATTATGAAAATACATAATTACAGAAATGTTATAGATTATGAGTATTATATTAATATTTTTAATCCTGATATAGTATTGTTTGAATCTACAGAATATACTCACTCAAATTATTATTTTCCTGTAGATAGAATGGAAAATAAGATTAATAATAAAACTATAGAAAATTACAGTAATTTAATTGAAGATAATCTTATATATATAGAAGAAGATAATTTTAGTAAATCACATAGTAATTTAACTAATTTCTCAATTCCTATAAGTGGAGATGATATATCATATGTATATGCAAATTTTAATGGAAGAATATTAGATTGTAATATAGTTGATTTAAATAACGAAAAATATATGGAGTTTTCTATAAAAACATCTGAAATAAAAGAGTTAAATGACTTTAATTTATATGTTATATCTAAAGATGAAGAAAGATATCAAGAAATAAATTGCACACTTATTTAAAATTGGAAAAAGATTGGACCTCAGGGGTGCCAATCTTTTTTTCCATTATTCATTTATGGAAAATATGAATTTATGAAGTTCTTTGGTTGTTCCATCTATATCTATATTAGTATGGTACATATCTGTAAATCCTGCACTTATTATATTTTCATCAGAAGGAAATCTTCCTTGTTCTATATTGTTTAATCCCATACCTAAAGATTTACTTGAAATTGATATAATTTCAGAGTTTGAAAGGTTAGTTGTAACTAATGGCAATACATCATTTATAAGGCCAGGAATTTCAGTTAAATTAATATCCTTAAATTTAACAAATAAAGAATTTAATACATCTCTTTGACGTTCAGTCCTTTTAAAATCTCTGCCAGCTGTATATCTAATTCTACAATAAGCAGAAGCTTGAGTTCCATTTAAAAGCTGCATACCAGAAGTTGTTATATGGTTAGTAGTTGTCCCATTATTTTGATCTATGTTATCAATATATCCATTAATATGTTCTAATTCCTCAGGAGTTATCTCTATATCTACACCACCAAGTGCATCTATTATTTTAGGAAGTCTTGCTAAGTCAACTTGCACAAACTTGTCTATTTTCAAATTAAAGTTGTAGTTAATTGCTTTTAGTATAGAACTAGGCCCACCATCTAAAATTGTATAGTTTAAATTCATTTTACCACCTTGAGGTAAGTCTAAGTAAATATCACGCATTAGAGAACAAAGCTTTATATTATTATTTTTTGTATCAATAGATAATATCATTGTTGCATCTGCAGCACTTACTTCATAAAGTTCAGAAAAGTCACTTCCAAATAAAGCAATAGTTATAACATCATTAGCTTCTTTAGGGGCTTCCTTCCCTGTATTAGTAACTTCATTTCTATCAACCTCAATTCTTTCAACTTTGCTAGATAGATAATATGTATAAGATACTATTGAACCTATAATTATTAAAAGGATTACAATTGCAGAAATAAGTCCAATCTTCTTTTTTGACATTTTTTTCATATATTAGCCTCCAATTTTTGAAATATAGATATATTATAGCAAAAATAAAGATATATTGGAAATAGAGAAAAAATGTACATTTTAAATAAGTGTATTTGATATTAAATGTAAAAAATGATAAAATTACTACGAGTAGTTTTTGAAGAATTATAGTATAAAATTTTATGTGATAGTGTGAAATTTCATATGAAGAAATAGAATTAATTAAAATAAAGGAATACTTTTAATATTTAGGGGGAGAAGAATGAAAAAATTAATATCTGTTATATTATCGTTACTATTTTTAATACCATCAGTAAAACCTCTAGCAGATGATACAATAGAGAAAAATAATATTTATAATTATATGATAGAAAATGGGACAAGCCTTGGAGTAGACAATCTTAGTGAAAATATAAATAATAATGTACCATTAATGTCAAATGGAGCATCAAAAACAATAAATAATATAGTTGTGCTTATTAGATTCAAAGGTGAAGATGAGGTTATGAATGAAGAAAAATCAAAGCAATTATATGAGTCATATAATTTGTTCAATGATTTAAACAATGATAAAGTTGCAGATGAAGGCTCAATTTCCCTGAATTCATATATAAATGATTTAACTTACGGAGAAGTAAAAGTAAATACTGATATTTATCCTAAAGGAAATAATACATACTTATCAATTGAAGCCCCACAAACAAGAAGTTATTATGAAAAATATATTGCTGGAAGTAAAGAAGAAGAAGCCCTTATAAAGTGGGCATTTGATTCAATAAAAGATAGTATAAGTTTATCAGCAGACGAATTAGATAAAAATGGTGATGGTGAAATTGATGTAGTAACTTTTTTATGTACAGGAGCTACAGTGGGAAACAATATGCTATGGCCACATGAAACTAGATTTTTAGGAGATTCATCAATAAAGGGAAAAAAATTAGCTACGTATAATTTAATTAATGTAGGAACTAATGAAAATAATATTTTTAATAAAAGTCTAATAAAAGTAGCAATACATGAATTTCTACATGCATTTAATTACCCTGATTTATACAGATATTATTATAGAGGGAATCCAGTAGGAGAATGGGATGTAATGGCAAATACAGATGGATATGGCCAATTACCTTTAGTATATACTAGAAACTTTTATAGTGGTTTGAACATGAATATTGCAGAAATCAGTAGAGATGGAACATATACTGTTAAATCATCACAAAGTTCAAATAAGAATGATATAGTTGCATTTAAAATTAAATCTCCTTTATCAGAAAAAGAATATTTCATGGTAGAATTTAGAAGGAAATCTGGAAATTGGGATAGTACTTTGCCAGGTTCAGGACTTATAGTTTATAGAATAAATGAAAATGTTAATGCATATTTAGGAAATAGAAATGGATATCCAGATCATATTTATGTCTTTAGAAATGGTGATATTAATAACACATATGCTTCAGGAAATACAAGAACTGCATTTTTATCACAGGAAGCAGGAAGGACAAGCATTGGGAGTAGTGATTTAAATAGTGGATTTATTTCAAATAGCTTATTTTTTGATAATGGACAAAATAGTGGAATTGTAATTTCAGAAGTAGGGAGTGCAAATGGAAATGAAATAAGTTTTAAAGTTACATTTCCAAAAGAAAATAATGAAGTTAAGTTTACAAGTATTATAGGAGTTGATAGATATGATACAGCAGCAAAACTTAGTAGTTCAAACTTTACTTCATCAGACACCGTAGTATTAGTCAATGGATTAGCAATAGCAGATGGGTTAGCTGTTACTCCTTTAGTTTCATATTTAAAAGCACCTATATTATTAGTAGAAAGTGATAGCATTCCATTAGAAACAATAAATGAAATAAAAAGACTTGGAGCAAGAAAAGCAATAATAGCAGGAGGAGAAGGTGTAGTATCTAGAAATGTTCAATCAAAGTTAAGTCAATTAGGTGTAAATAGTGTTGAAAGACTAGGTGGAAGTGATAGATATGAAACATCTCTTATAATTGCAAAATATATAGATAATAATTGTTACGATGTTGAAAATATAGTAGTGGCAAATGGATATGCAGAAGCTGATGCAATGTCAATAGCATCTATTTCAGGAAGAGATAAAATGCCAATTATATTATGTGATATAAATACAATTAATAATAATAGCTACAATTGGTTAAAAAGTGAAAATATAAAAAATGCTTATATAGTAGGGGGAACAGGGGTTGTGTCAAATAATGTATTAAATATGATAAATACAATCGCTATGTTAGATATAAGCAATAATAGGTTAGGTGGAGAGGATAGGTATAAGACTAATGCATTAGTAGTAGAAAGATTTTTTGGCAATCATATTGAAAAGGTATATGCATCAAAGGGATATGAACTTATAGATGCATTAAGTGCAGGACCTGTGGCTGCATTGAACAATGGTGCTATAGTTTTATGTGATGCTTACTTAGATATAGATCAAAATATAGTATTTGAAAAAAAACAAAGTAAAGAAGTAATACAGATAGGTGGAGGAGTTTCAAGTAATTCAATAAATTCCTTAAAATATGTATTTAAATAGAAAAAAATGTAAATACTTATGATACTACTATAAAATGTAGATTATAAGTATTTTTTATTTAATTGATTCTATAAATTATAATATTTAACTATACAATTAATAGAAAAAAATATTATAAATTTCGACAGAGCATTATCAGATTAATATTATAAAATTTGATACAAAGTAAATATTGATGAAATGTTTATATTTTATTAAAATTTTAATTTGATTTTTAAAATAATAAAAAATA
>JAQCTH010000038.1:0-7389 GCA_027686065.1 Clostridiaceae bacterium AF10-41 | reverse complement strand
TGATATAATAATTTGTGCTATAAATAGTAATATTATTTGTAGTATTAGTAGTAGATATGTAGAAAGAATATTTAAGTTTTATATGGATTATTAGGGGGATATGCTTTGAGTAATATTAATTTAGATATTAATGTAGAAGTAGAAAAAAACAGAGTAGATTATTATATAAATTTTCAAAAAGAATAATAGATATTATAGGTTAACTATTAGCAGTTAAGATTCTAGTTATAAATAAAATATTGATAAAAGTAGGATTTAAAAGTCCTATAAATTTCTTCCAAAAGAGTTAAGGAATTAAAAAGCTTAGGATTAATAAACTTAGATGAATATTAATAAGTGATAATATATAGAAATTAAAGGGATTACAACAAAATGATTGTGGCTATGGTTTAATGTTTTAAGAAGTAACATGGCTTGTGTTGGTTATAATATAATATTTTAAATTGTGGATAATAAAAATTTATTTCTAGTTAAGGAGGTTTATAATGTCTATTTTTATTACAGGTGGACTTGGATATATAGGAAGCCATACGGCTATAGAGTTACTGAATAGTGGATGTGATGTAGTTATAGCAGATAATTTATATAATAGCAAAATAGAGGTATTGGATAAAATAAAAAAAATAACAGGCAAAACACCGAAATTTTATAAGATAGATTTATTAAATGAAAAAGATGTAGAAAAAATATTTAAGGAAAACAATATTGAATCAATTATACATTTCGCAGCATACAAAGCAGTTGGGGAATCTTGGGAATTGCCGCTTGAATATTATTATAATAACATAACCAGTACATTAGTTGTTTTAAAGTTTATGAAAAAATACAATATTAAAAAATTTGTGTTTAGTTCATCTGCGACTGTTTATGGAGATGTAGATCTTATGCCAATAAAAGAAGATTTTCCGTTATCAGCTACAAATCCATATGGAAGAACAAAGCTAATAATAGAGGATATACTTAGAGATATATATAGATCAAGAGATGATTGGAATATCGCAATTTTGAGATATTTTAATCCAGTAGGTGCACATGAAAGTGGAGAAATAGGTGAAGATCCTAAGGGAATACCTAATAATTTAATGCCATACATAACTAAGGTTGCTATAGGGGAGCTTGAGGTTCTTAATATATTTGGAGATGATTATGACACTCCAGATGGAACTGGAGTGAGAGATTATATACATGTAGTTGATCTAGCCAAAGGACATATTAAAGCATTAGAAAAGTTAGATGAAAATCCAGGACTTGTTACTTATAACTTAGGAACAGGAATTGGATATAGTGTTTTAGATATTGTAAAGGCATTTTCGAAAGCAACTGGTAAAGAAATTGCTTATAAAATAGTAGATAGACGTCCAGGGGATGTAGGAACTTGCTATGCAAATCCAGAAAAGGCACAGAAGGAGTTAAATTGGTATTCAGCGAAAAATATTGAAGAAATGTGTGCAGATTCGTGGAGATGGCAAAATAAAGTTTTAACGGATATGAATAGATAATTATATTTTTAATTTTTATTCTATAATTTCCGTTGAGATAAGATTTAGGGAATTATTTTTGTAGGGGGAAATTAGATGGAAAAAATCAATTTAAGAAATGAGGCATATTTAGATAATAAGAAGAATTTGAAAAAAAGGTATGAAATAGGAAAGAGAGTATTTGATTTAATAAGTTCTTTTATTGTTTTAATTTTGACAAGTCCAATTTTTCTGATAATAGGTATATTAATAAAATTTGATTCCAAAGGACCAATATTTTTTGGACATAATAGAATTGGAAGAAATGGCAAAGTAATAAAGGTATATAAATTTAGAACTATGTATGAAAATTCTGCGGAAATATTTGAACAATTTACTCCAAAGCAAAAAGAAGAGTATTATATAAATTTTAAACTTGATAATGATCCAAGAATAACTAGAGTTGGGGAGTTTTTAAGAAGGACAAGCTTGGATGAGCTGCCACAGTTGGTAAATATTATTAAAGGTAATATGAGCGTAGTAGGTCCAAGACCTATTGTAGAAAAAGAGAAAGAAAAGTTTGGGGAAAATGCTAAAAAATTAATCTCAGTTACTCCTGGTTTAACTGGATATTGGCAAGCCAATGGTAGGAGTAATACAACATATGAAGAAAGAGTAGACATGGAAATGTATTATATTGATAATAGATCATTTTTTATGGATATAAAAATTATATTTAAAACAGTAGTTTCAGTAATTTCAAAAGATGGTGCTGTATAGAGAAAAGAAATATATATAGTAGGGGTGAATTAAGTGAAAAAAAAAGTATTGTTTTTGATTCATGCTTTAGGAGCAGGTGGAGCAGAAAAGATATTAGTCAATATTGCAAATGGAATGGATAAAACCAAATATGATGTAACCGTAATGGCGGTAGTTAATACAGGAGTATTCAGAAGGAGTTTTAATGAAGATGTAAAATATAAGTACATATTTAATTTTCCTTTTAAGTCGAAAAAGAAAGTTGGAAAAAGTGAAGATTTAGCTAATCCAGGAAATCCATTGGCAAAAGCTAATTCATTAATAAAATTAGTGGCCAAATTATACACGTTCATGTGGAAAGTGATGCCGATTAAATTATTTTATAAATTAATGATTAGGGAAGAATATGATGTTGAAATAGCATTTTTAGAAGGTATATGTGCAAAAATAATATCTGGATCGACAAATAAAAAATCTAAAAAAATAGCATGGATACATGTAGATATGATTAATCATAAAAAATCTGAAGCGGCATTTAGAAATAGAAAAGTAGAGTATGATTGTTATAATAAGTTTGATAATGTTATATGTGTATCACAGACAGTAAGAAGTAAATTTATTAAAAAGTTTGATTTTAATCCAAATAAAGTTAGTGTTAGATATAATCCAATAGACAAAGAAGAGATCATAGAGAAGTCTAAAGAAGAAGTAACAGACTTAACTAAGCCTAATAAATTTGTTTTTTGCACAATAGGAAGATTAGTTACTCAAAAGGGATATGATAGACTAATAAGAGTACATAAGAAGTTAATTGATTTAGGGATTGATTATGAATTATGGATTATTGGTGAGGGAAATAAGCGTCAAGAATTAGAAGAATATATAAATGAAAATAATTTAAATAGTAGTATTAAGTTGTTAGGCTTTAAGGTGAATCCATATAAATATTTAAGACTTGCAGATGCATTTGTATGCTCATCAAGAGCAGAAGGATTTAGTACAGTAGCTAGTGAAGCTGTAGTATTAGAAAAAACTATAGTTACTGTAAACTGTTCTGGTATGCATGAATTACTTGGAAGCAATGGAGAGTTTGGGATAATCACTGAAAATGATGAAGATAGCCTATTTGAAGGAATGAAAAATATGCTGACAAATAGTGACACTTATGAAAAATATAAAAAAATGATTATTAAAAGAAAAGATATGTTTGATTATAAAGAAGCTATTAAAAATATTGAAGATTTATGTTAAGGAGATACAATATGACTAAAAAAGAGATAATTGAAGGGTACGCAATAAAAATATATACTTTTTTATTTGTTTTGCTCTTATTTAATAGAGAGTTTCTACCTTTTAATATAGATTTGAGATATTTACAAGTTCTTTTAGGAGGATATTTAATTGTATCTAAAATAGTGATATTACTAGTAAATAAAGATTACATGCAAATAAAAAATAAATTTAATAAACTTGTTATTTGTGCAATTGTTTTTTATAGTTATTTTTTTATTGTAAATTTTAGATGGATTAATAATGGATTAATTTTAAACCAATCTGATTTTATTAATATGACTATATTAGATATGAATAATATAATGGCTATATTAAATTTTGCTTTATATAGAGATAAAATAAATAAAAGATATATTATAAATTGTATTACTATATCAGGAGTTATACTTATAATAAGCATGATTTTAGTTTGGATGGGTTACACGTTACCTCAAATTATGGGAGGAGATTATTTAGGCTATTATCCAGGGGTAGAAAATTTAAATTTATTCGGTCAAGAATTTAGAGTAGCTGGTTATGCACAGGATCCAAATTATGCAAGTATGTTTATGATTATATTATTTTTTACAGCAGTATATTTAATAGAAAGCAAAAAACTTAAAATTATAATAATTTTAAGTTCTTTATTAGGGTATGCTTTATCACTTTCGAGAACTATATCTATAGCTGTTTTGTTCGCATGTGTTTTTATATATATACTTAGAATTATAAAAGTTAAAAAGGAAGCACTAGTCAATAAAATTTTGATTCTTTTTACGATTTCAGTATCAGTAATGCCATATATATCAATGAAGTTACTAAATATATTTGGAAATATTTTTAGTATGGATACAATGAATACAAGATTTTATATGTGGGAAAATGCTATAAAATTATTTGAGAATAATATAATTTTTGGAAATGGAATAACTAGTTTTAGAAGTTATTTTTCTACACAATATATGGGCTGGTATGTACATCCACATAGTACGATATTTCAATTGCTATGTGAGACTGGAATTATAGGATTAATAATTTTTATCATATTAATAATATATACTTTAATGGATAGCAACAATTATATTAAATTTATTGTAATAATATTTTTGGTTTTTTGTTTAACAAGTGAATTAATACATTTATCATTATTTGCTTTTATTGTTGGGATAATCCCTATATTAAATACTAATAGAACATAAAAAGATGGTGATAAAGTATTTTAAAGAAAAGGGGTAGGGTCTTTGATAAAAGTAAGTATAATAATTCCAGCATACAATGTGGGAGAATATATTCAAAGAGCTATAATATCAATATATAATAATAATGAATTAAATGATATTGAGGTCATAGTGGTAAATGATGGCTCATCAGATAATACAAGAAATAAAATAGAAGAATTGATGACTAAATACAAAACGTTAAAATTAATTAATGTTTCTAATGGAGGGGTTAGTAGAGCAAGAAATATTGCATTAGAGCAAGCAAATGGACAATACATAATGTTTTTAGATTCTGATGACTGGATTGATGGGCGTTGTATCGAAAAGCTTTATAATAGTTCAGTAGATAATAATTTTGATATAGTAATTTTTAATTATTTCGAAGTAAGAGATAACAAGATTTCTAAGTGTTTTATAAATAAAGAAAATAGTATAATATCTGGAGATGAAGCTTTAAAAGAAATACTTACAAATGATATTTCAGCTTCTGTTTGGAATAAATTCATAAAAAAAGAGTTGTTTACAGAAAAAATTAAGTTTGAAGACGATGTTTTAGTTGGAGAAGATTTACTAATAATTACAAAACTAATTAGCAGGGCAAAAAAAGTATGTAAAGTTGAAGAATGTTATTATTATTATATGATTAGAGAAGATAGTGCAACTAATAGAGTAACAGAAAGAACTTTAACTGTGAAAATGGCAATTCAGAGGATTGAAGAATTTTTAAAAGATAATGACTTAATGGCAAAATACAGAGAAGAATATGAGTTTTGCAAGTATTTACATTTATATTTTTATAGAATAATTGTTGGTCCTATAGAAGACTATATTCATAGAAAATTTTTTGTCGAATATAAGGATAATGATATAATTAAAAATAATCTATATTATAAAGTATTCATCAAAAGATGCAAAAAGACAGAGTTATTAAGGATATATCTTTATAAGATTAATTATACTTTAGCCAAGTTTATTCATAAAACAATAATAAAACTCATTAAATAGGGGGGAGAATATGAAAACTCCTAAAAGAATCACTTTTGTAATTAATAATCTTGATAGTGGTGGAGCTGAAAGGGTTCTTGTAAATATATTAAATAATTTGGATAGAAAAAAATTTAAACCTAGACTTTTTTTGTTTGAAAATTATGGCTCATATTTAAACCAATTAGCTGGTGATATTGAAATTGGATATGCAAGTGAAAGTGAATTTATAAAAAAAGATTGGGGTATTGCAAAAAAAATAAATAAATATATGAAATATTTTATAAGATCAACTAAAGGTGTAAAAAGTTTAGAAAGCTTTATTCAAGATGATGATATTGTTGTAGCTTTTTTAGAAAAGATGATTACTTATAATGTCGCAAGAATATTACGAAAATATAATAAAAAGAGTTACGCTTGGTTACACACTAATATTAATGGATTCTCTAAGCTTCATAAATTTCTATCTCATAAGTCTTATAAAATTTATGATGAAATTATTTGTGTCTCAAAAGAATGTGCAGATTTAGCAAAAGTTGAATTAAACGAATATAAGGATAAAATTCATGTAGAATATAATCCTATGGAAGTTGATTTAATACTTAGAAAGTCTTTTGAAAAAAGTGATTATAGACTACCTGAGGGTAAAAATATTATTGCAATAGGGAGATTGACTAAAGATAAGGGCTTTGATATTTTGATTCATGCTTTTAGTAGATTAGTTAATATCAATACTAATTTAATAATTCTTGGAGAAGGAGAAGAAAGATATAAATTAGGGAAAATTATAAAAGATTTAAGAATAGACAATAGGGTTTTCCTACCAGGGTTCATAGATAACCCATTTGCAGTTTTAAGAAAATGTGATCTTTTCGTATTATCATCACGTAGAGAAGGATTACCAAGTGTTTTGATTGAGGCATTGTCCTTAGATAAAAAAATTGTTTCAACTAGATGCTCTGGAGCTAATGAAATTTTAGATGATGGAAAATATGGATACTTAGCTAATGTTGAAGATATCAATGATTTATCAATTAAAATAAATATGGCGTTAAATAGTGAAAGTAAAAGTAATTTAATTGAAAGAGCATTTGACTTTGAAAAAAGTAAAGTTATTCTAAATATAGAGAAGAGACTAAGTAATTAATACATAAGAGAGAGGCTTGGTATTTAAGGTATAAAAATTAAGTTTTAATAGATATATTTTTAGTTTTTCTAATTGTTTAAAGTATATATAATGAAGACATAGGAGTTAATATGAAAGAAAAGTTTATATTTTATTTTCCAGTAGAAGAAAAGGGTGGAATACATACTTTTATTCAACGATTTATTGAAGAATCTAACAAACTAGGTAATGATCAATGTATAGTTATCGATGAAAAAGAAGGAACAGTGTATGAGTTACTTGATTGCAATAAATTAAAATATATTAAAATATTCAATGGTGATAATTGCTGGAAAAATATAAAAGAAAGATTTAAAATAGAAGAATATACTCTTATATTTATGTCAGGAGGAAATTTCTATGAGTTATTTAATAATATAAAAAAAGATGTTCCAAACTTGAGAGTTTTATTTTATTTGGTACATCCGGAAACATTATTAAATTTCTATATAGGAACAATGGTAAACAAACTATCATTAAATTATTTCAAACTAAAGAAATTTTATATTAATATAGTTTATAGAAAATTGAC